>CAIODE010000456.1 GCA_903856875.1 uncultured Burkholderiales bacterium | reverse complement strand
CAAACAACCAAGAGACCTTGATCGGTTTCACTGCGAATCAAGCGCCCTGCGCCTTGCTTAAGGGCCACCGCAGCTTCGGGCAAGCTGTAGTCTGAGAAGGAGCTTTTGCCCGACAACTCCAATCGTTGCGAGCGTGCTTCGACCAAGGGGTCGTTAGGCGGCGGAAATGGTAACTTGTCAATGACGACCAATTGAAGCGCATCGCCGGGAACATCAAAGCCTTCCCAAAAAGATGCAGAAGCCACCAACACGCAACCCAAACCACCTTCACTTGAGCCGACTCGAAAACGCTCCATGAGTCTGCGCTTGGGGCCTTGTCCTTGGACCAAAACTTCTAACTCACCGGTTTGACCCAAGGCAGCCGTCAGGGCCTCACCAATATTGCGCATGGCATTCAAGGTGGTGGTCAACACCAAAGTCCTGCCGCCCAAATTTCGAGCGTGTTTTTCAACCCAAGATGACACCGCGCGCGTATGAGTCATGTCGTTGGGCTTGGGCATGCCAGGCGGAACATAGAGGGCCGCCATGTTGGCATAGTCAAAGGGGCTTGCAACTCTTAGCTTGCGCGCTTCACTCAAACCACAAGGCTCAGTGAACCAACGCATTTGATCATCTTCGCCTAAGGTTGCAGATGTAAAAATCCATGTTTTTTTCGAGCCAGTCGCTGGCTCTTTGCGGGTCTGATCTGTCAGCATGTGCGTATGCACCGCATGGGAAATATCGAGGGGTGACTCGACCAAACGCATTTGCGCACCCACTTCAGCCCATCGGACCGAACCTTCTGTACAAGGCTCTTGAAAATCTTGAATCAAGCGCAATTGCAGAGACACGCGCTCATACAAGCGCACAAAGTCAGGCGCCATCTCGCTCACTGTGTCAAGCGCTGCTTGAGCGCCTTGAAGTGCCACCTGCAATTGCGCCATGGCCAGCAGCCATTCTGAGGTTTCAATGCCATCTGGAATGGGGTCGATCCAACGCAAACGAGAACCCGATTTGGCATGCTGGGCTGTGAGCCGCAAGTCGCGGGTAGATTTTTCCAAAATGCTGCAAATCAAAGTCCAATCGACCAGGCCTCTGGCCAATTGCACACCAGCACCCAAGATGTCTCGGGTGAGTTCTAAAAGTTGGCTGGTACTTAGGTGACGACCTAAAAAATGAATGCCAATTTCATTCAACTGATGCGCTTCGTCGAAGACCACGGTTTGGACCGAGGGTAGAAGTTCAGCCATGCCTGTTTCTCGTACATTGAGATCAGCAAAAAACAAGTGGTGGTTGATGACGACCACATCGGCAGTCATAGCCTCTTTGCGTGCCAAATTGACGTGACAAGATTTGAAGTTGGGGCAAGGCGAGCCAAGGCAATTGTCACGTGTTGACGTGACCAATGGAATGACTGGCGACCTGTCATCCAAACCAGACAACTCAGAGAGATCGCCGGTTCGAGTAGATTGCGACCACGTTTCGATTTTGCTTAACGCGTGCATGTGAATGCGCAAGGAAGCATCATGACTCTGCCTGGCTTGCGACAAACGCAGGGTGCACAAATAACTGCCACGTCCTTTAAGCAAAGCCACACGAACAGGCAATTTCAAAGCATCAATGAGTTTGGGGATGTCTCTTGAAAACAGTTGATCTTGCAACGCTTTGGTGGCCGTAGACAACAAAGCGCGCTGCCCGCTTAACAACACAGGCACTAGGTAGGCATAGGTTTTTCCCACACCTGTGCCGGCCTCTACAACCAACTCTCCCCCACTTGCAATGGTTTCAGCAACAGCCATGGCCATGTGTGTTTGCCCGGCCCGAGATTTGAATTGCGGTGTTGCTTGGGCAATGACGCCTTCCTCTGTGAAAGTGGCAGCGACAGCCTGCAGAAAAGCGCTCAAGGCATTGCCTTCTCTTTGGGCATCTCAAGAACTTTGCCTGACATGCGTTGCTGACGCTCCAACTCTTTGAGAACCCGCTGGCGTGCATTTAAAACAATCTCACGTTGGTCTAAGGGCGACAAATCTTGGTATTTCTGCTGCTTGGCCTTGAACAAACAATCGTTGACTGCAAATTGCTTCCAACATGCCTTGGATGCTTCTTGAAATTGATCCAAAATTAATTTTTTTTCATCTGCAATCGCAGCACGCTGATCTGAAATGGCATTCATTTCAGAAAATTGTGTTGAATTCTCAGGTTGCGCCATCACCAACGCATAGGTTAACCCTGAACATAGCAATAAAACAGTTTTTTTGGAAGCAGGCATGTTTGACTTAGGTTAGCTGTGTATCCACTGTGCGATGCTCGAGCGCTAAGAATTCTGACGATTGCATTTCATGCAAACGAGAGATGGTTCTGGGAAACTCATGCGCAAGGGGGCCTTCCGTGTAAAGCGCTTCGGGTTGAACCTCCGCCGATAGAATCAATTTAACACGCCTGTCATACAGAACGTCAATGAGCCAAGTAAACCGCCTTGCTTCTGATGCCAAACGGGGCGGCATCGCAGGTACATTGCTAAGCAGCACGGTGTGAAACTCAGTTGCAATTTCTAAATAATCATTTTGCGAACGCGGCCCGCCACACAGGGTTCTAAAATCAAACCAGACCACCCCCCCTGCTCGCCTTCTGGCAACAATTTCCCGGGCTTCAATGTGCAAAATTGGATCTTCATCTTGACTGCTGACAAGCTTGTTGAAAGCATCGGTCATGGCGTTGTCGGCTTCTTCACCCAAGGGGCAATGGTAAAGCTTGACCATTTCTAAGGTGCGACGGCGATAGTCTGTGCCGTTGTCAACACTCAACACCTCCATGCGCTGATTAAGCAATGCAATGGCAGGCAACAAGCGGTCACGGTGCAGACCATCTGGATACAAGTTGTCGGGCTTGAAATTGGAGGTGGTGACAAAACTCACGCCATTTTCAAACAAAGACACCAACAGGCGGTGCAAGATCATGGCGTCGGTAATGTCTGCCACATGAAACTCGTCAAAACAAATGAGTTGAAAGCGCTTGGCCATCCGTCTACCCAACTCATGCAAAGGATTGACGGTTCCTTGCATTAAAGCCATTTCACGGTGAACTTCGCGCATGAACTCATGGAAGTGCAAACGAGTTTTGTTCTTCACAGGCACTGCGTTGTAAAAGCAGTCCATCAAAAAGCTCTTGCCGCGCCCCACCCCTCCAAACATATAAACGCCGCGAGGCAGTTCAGGTTTCTTTTTGAAAAATCTCAGCGAGCTTTTGATGCTCTCTTGGTATGCCGCCCATTCCTGCGCGCAGCGTTCTAAAGCTTTTACCGCCTTGAGCTGCGCAGGATCAGACAAATAGCCTCTGCTCAGAAGTTCTTGGTCATAGGCTGTTCGAACGGACATAGGCAAGTTTTTTTAAATGACAGGTACTTTGGAAAGAGAAAACCCGGGGCAGGCCCGGGCTTCGTAGTTTAACGAGCCTTGAAAAACTTAGAAGTTCAAGGTCCGTTTGTCTACTGCCAAGGCAGCTTCTTTGGTGGCTTCACTCAGCGACGGGTGGGCGTGGCAGATGCGTGCAATGTCTTCGGCGCTGGCACGGAATTCCATGGCTACAACGGCTTCAGCGATAAGCTCGCTGGCCATAGGGCCCACAATGTGAACACCCAAAATTTCGTCGGTCTTGGCATCGGCCAAGAACTTCACCATGCCAGTGGTATCGCCCAAGGCGCGAGCCCGACCATTTGCCAAGAATGGAAAGGTGCCAGCTTTGTAGGCCACGCCGTCCGCCTTCAGTTGTTGCTCTGTGCGGCCCACCCAAGCAATTTCGGGGCTGGTGTAAATCACCCAAGGCACCGTGTTGAAGTTCACATGGCCGTGCTGTCCGGCAATGCGCTCAGCCACGGCAACGCCCTCTTCCTCGGCTTTGTGCGCCAACATAGGACCGCGCACCACATCGCCCACAGCCCATACGCCTGGCAGATTGGTTTTACATTCAGCGTCCACCACAATGGCACCGCGCTCGTCCAATTGAAGGCCAACGGCTTCAGTGTTCAGACCGATGGTGTTGGGCACACGGCCAATAGAGACGATCAATTTGTCTGCTTCAATGCTTTGGGCTTCGCCCTTGGCATTGGTGTAGGCCACTTTGACGCCTTTTTTGCCATTCTGAATATCGCCGACTTTCACGCCCAGCTCAATTTTCAAACCTTGTTTGTCAAACGCTTTTTTGGCTTCCTTGGCAATTTGTTCGTCTACAGCGCCTAAGAAAGTTGGCAAACCTTCAATAATGGTGACTTCGGAGCCAAGGCGGCGCCACACAGAACCCATCTCAAGGCCAATCACGCCAGAACCGATCAGCACCAATTTTTTAGGCACAGCACCTACGTTCAAAGCACCGTCGTTGGACAGCACATTGATTTCGTCAAAGGGCGTGCCTGTCAATGCCCGCGCATTGGAACCCGTGGCCACAACGATGTTTTTGCCTACCAAAGT
>CAIODE010000455.1 GCA_903856875.1 uncultured Burkholderiales bacterium | reverse complement strand
GTCCAATCCTTTGACGCGCTCTTCGACGCTGTCGGCCGCAGTGAGGATCAAAACGGGTAGCGTGGAACCCCTTGAACGAAGCTTTTTCAAAACCTCTAAGCCGTGCATTTTGGGCAAGCCCAAATCCAGAATGAGCAAGTCAAATTCGCTGTTGGTCATGAGGGCCGCATCGGCTTCTGAACCGCTGGCCACATGGTCCACTGCGGCGCCGCTGCTGCGCAAGGTTCGCAACAAACCATCGGCCAATACCTGATCGTCTTCAGCAATCAAAATACGCATCTTCGTCTCCTGCTTTTGCCTTTTCTCGGCTTTGCGAGTCCCTCTTGGGGTCAGGGTCAAATTTTAGGCGACTCTGGGTCTTTGCAGTCGAATCTTTCTTCAAGCGCTGAGTTTGCTTTCGTACACCTTGCCACCCGGCAAACGCTTCACATGCAATAGGCTTCTAATCCAAGCGCGACGACCGTTGCAATTTCGTTGCCCACAGACGCCTTGAACTCTTCTTCTGCCTGTCCCACAGCCATTTGGAACGCAGCCAACCAAGCGAGCCCTGCCTCGGTGAACACGACCTGCCGGGCCCTGCCATCTCTAGAGTCGCTCGCTCTTTTAACCAAGCCCCAAGCTTCGCATTGGTTCACCAAATTGCCCATGGCTTGCTTGCTCATGCCGGCGGCTTGCGCCAGTTCCGTCAGCCTTGAACCGTGCAGCGACAAATGCCGCGTGATGTGAACGTGCGCCGCACTGATTTGATCTCTGGCCGCCAAGTTGGAAAGCGCCAATGGCACCTGGTCGTTGTTGGCCATCAGGCTCAATACGCGGGCATCAAATCTGCGCATGGCGTGGCCCAATAAACGACCCAAATGGGTCTCTCGCCAGCGGTCGTCCAATACGGACGCCAGCGCTTCTCTGGGCTCTAAATTTGGCGGTGAACTGTCATTGACTGGCATTTGCAGATAGTAAAGCAAACTGACTAAAAAATCTATTTACTGGCTGAGACAATGCCGTTACAGTACTGTTCAAGCATCCAGTCTTTGATCAACATTCTGAATGCATCATTTTTAACCCGTTGATTCTCAAGGAGATTTTCATGAGCGAGCAAAACAGCGACAGAACCAAAGCCCTGCAAGCAGCCCTGGCCCAAATTGAAAAACAATTCGGCAAAGGCACCATCATGCGTTTGGGCGAAGGCGAAGTCATCGAAGACATCCAAGTGGTGTCTACCGGCTCTTTGGGTCTGGACATTGCTTTAGGCGTTGGCGGTTTGCCTCGCGGCCGCGTCGTTGAAATATACGGCCCAGAGTCATCGGGCAAAACCACGCTCACCTTGCAAGTGATTGCCGAAATGCAAAAAGTAGGCGGCCAATGCGCTTTCGTCGATGCCGAACATGCCCTAGACATCCAATACGCGCAAAAGCTGGGCGTCAACCTGCAAGACCTGCTCATCAGCCAACCCGACACTGGCGAGCAAGCCCTCGAAATTGTCGACAGCTTGGTGCGCTCAGGCGCCGTTGATTTGGTCGTCATCGACTCTGTCGCCGCCCTCACCCCCAAAGCCGAACTCGAAGGCGACATGGGCGACTCACTCCCCGGCCTGCAAGCCCGTCTCATGAGCCAAGCTTTGCGCAAGCTCACCGCCACCATCAAGAAAACCAATTGTATGGTCATCTTCATCAACCAAATTCGAATGAAGATTGGCGTCATGTTTGGCTCCCCCGAAACCACCACCGGCGGCAATGCGCTCAAGTTCTACGCGTCTGTTCGCTTAGACATTCGCCGCACCGGCACCATCAAGCGCGGCGACGAAGCCATTGGCAACGAAACCAAAGTGAAGGTGGTTAAAAACAAAGTGGCGCCACCCTTCAAAACAGCCGAGTTCGACATTTTGTTTGGCGAAGGCATCAGCCGCCATGGCGAGATCATCGACATGGGCGTCGAAGCCAAAATCATCGACAAGTCGGGCGCTTGGTATGCCTACAACGGCGAAAAAATCGGCCAAGGCCGCGACAACGCCCGTGAGTTTCTGCGAGAAAACGCAGAACTGGCCGCCGAAATTGAAAACAAAGTTCGTGAATCTTTGGGCATTCCTTTGTTGGCCGAAGCGGTTAACGCGGCTTAAGCGACTGCATTGCCAAGTCTTTTTTCCAGTTGCGCTCCTTGATCAATGGCTCAGCCCGGGTTTAAGTTGTCCCTCAAAGGACGTGCGCTGCGGCTTTTGTCGCAGCGCGAACACTCTCGGGCTGAGCTGGTTCGCAAACTGTCTCCCCAGGAAGAAGTGCCAGGTGAGCTGGCACAAGCACTGGACGACCTCCAAGCCAAAGGTTTCATCGATGAAAGCCGCGTCTTGGAGTCTGTCGTCAATCACCGCGCACCCAAGCTGGGCAATGGCCGCATCAAGCAAGAGCTCCAAGCCAAAGGCCTAGCCCCTGCAGCAGTCGCGCAAGCCATGCTCGATTTAAAAGACTCTGAATTTGCAAGGGCTCAAAACATTTGGCAAAAGAAGTTTGGCGCGCCTGCTGCAGACGCCAATGAGCGCGCCAAGCATTACCGCTTCTTACTCACTCGGGGCTTCTCTTCAGAAGTCGTCCGCAAAGTGGTGAAGCTATCAGGTGCCCCAGACGAAGACTTCGAGCAATAGCGCACTAGCTTCTCGGCATTCCAGCCTCCTATCTTTTAAGACTGCGAGGCTGGGTGGGCGCGATGTCAGCGATTTGGCGAGCGCAGCGAGTATGAGTCGACAGCGCGCCCACCCAGCCTCGCTGGCTTAAAAGATGGCGAGCGAAAATTTCTAGCGCTAAGTTTCGAGTCAAGCGGCTAGGCTGGCGGCCTGTCGACTCATACTCGCTGCGCTCGCCAAATCGCTGACATGCCACCTGCCTAGCCGCTCGCCTCGAAACTTGGATCGTTTTGCGGACAGTTTTACAAACCCAGCATGAGCTTGAGGTTTTGGACGGCGGCGCCGCTGGCGCCTTTGCCCAAGTTGTCTAGGCGAGAAACCACCACGGCCTGTCTGTGGGCCTCGTTGCCGAAGACGCGAATTTCAAGTTTGTTGGTGTCGTTGTTGCCTGTGGCGCCCAGCTTGCCACTTTCTTCTGCTGGCAGCACGCTCACCCAGCCACCTTCGTTTTGGCTGCTGGTGTAGTGCGCGCGCAGCGCTTCGAAAACATCAGACACCTTGGGCTTGCCTGGTAAGTCGTCCAAAAACAAAGGCAACTCGACCAACATGCCTTGCCGGAAATTCCCAACCGCAGGCAAGAAAATGGGCCGGCGTGTGAGTCCGGTGTACTTCATGATCTCGGGCACGTGCTTGTGCTGAAGACCTAAAGCATAGGCTTCATGCAATGGTGCACGACCCGCTTCATAGTCTTCAATCAAGGTGCGGCCGCCGCCAGAGTAACCACTTACTGAAGGCAAAGTAGCTGGAAAATCTGAGGGCATGACACCTGCACTGACCAAGGGCGCCAAAATGGCAATGGCGCCGGAGGCATAGCAACCAGGGTTGCTGACGCGTTGTGCGTTGACCACGGCCTCGCGCTGACCCGCGCGCATTTCAGGGAACCCAAAGACCCAGCGGTCGTCCACACGGTGTGCTGTGGAGGCATCAATGATTCGGGGTTTGTGGCCTGATAAGGCGTCTACCATGGCCACGGATTCTCGGGCTGCTTCATCGTGTAAGCACAAAATGACCAAGTCGACTTGGGCCATGAGTTCGCGTTTGGCCTCTGGGTCTTTGCGTTTTTCAGACGAAATGCTGACCAGTTGGATTTCAGGCATGGCCAACAAACGCTCACGGATCAAGAGTCCGGTGGTTCCAGCTTCGCCATCGATGAATATTTTGGCCATTTAGGGCTCTCCCAAGAAATTTCGTGACGCCGTCATGTCAATGTAAGTGATTCGGCTCAAGATTGGTGCATTGCAACATGATACAGTCGCCGGCTGAAGTGTCCAGTGCTTGTTTAGGGAAAATCACCTTGACTGGCTGGTGAAAACATCCACCCTCTGAGAGAAACCTCATGAAGATCCACGAGTACCAAGGCAAGGAAATCTTGCGTCAATTTGGTGTGCCTGTACCCCGCGGCATTCCGGCCTTTACAGTGCAAGAAGCGGTGGAAGCCGCTCAAAAATTGGGCGGCCCAGTCTGGGTGGTCAAGGCACAAATTCATGCGGGCGGCCGCGGCAAGGGTGGCGGCGTGAAGCTGGCGC
>CAIODE010000454.1 GCA_903856875.1 uncultured Burkholderiales bacterium | reverse complement strand
GCAAATATGACAGCCAAGGGGTGCAAACCAATCCGCTCACCCACCCATTTTGGCGTCAACCAAAAACCCTCAATGAGTTGACCCACACCAAAAACAAGTGCCACCATCACAACAGCCTTGAGTGACGCAAATTGCAAAATACCTGCCAAAAGCGCCAGCATCAAGCCCAAGCCAAAACCCAAATAGGGCACGCACACGGCCAAGCCCGTGAACACACCAATCGGTATGGCCAAGTCAAGTCCAAACGCCAACAAGCCCCCTGCATAAAAAACAGACAAGGCCAACATGACCAGAAGTTGTCCACGCAAGTATTGACCCAAAACCGCATCGCACTCATTCATGAAACTGTCGTAGGCAGGTCGCCATTGAAGGGGCACCCACTGCAAAACATGCATGACCCAACGATCCCATTCATTGAGCAAGTAAAAGAGCACCACGGGTATCAGGATCAGATTGCCGATTGCAGTCAACGCAAAGCTTCCGCCCAACTTCAGCGATGCCACCAAGGGGTCCATCCAATCTTCTCGATTCGAACTCAAGTATTTGATGATTTGGGCCTTCAGGCTTTCCACATCCAAGGTCAATTGCCAGCCAAAACGCTCGAGCCAAGGGTTGACATTGACAGCCAACCGATCAAGCAGCGCTGGCAACTGCTGCTGAAGCAAGGGAATCTCGCGGGTCAAAATGGGCACCAGCAGCAACAAAATGCCCAAAACAGCCAACAAAGCAATGACTTCAACCAGAACTACACACAGCACACGTGGGATGAAGGGGCTGAGCTTTTGCAGCTTCAGCACCAAGGGTTGAAGCGCATAAGCCAAAACGGCCGCTACCGCGAAGGGCACCAAAACAGGCCCTAAAACCCACAAAAGCACGATCACCAAAATCGCGACACCCAACCACAAAGTCAGCCGTTTGGAACTTGGATTAAGGGGCATAAGGGCTATTGAAGGTCAAAGTAATTGGAAAGATGCTGCAAGCATTGGTCAGCACAACACGTGCTGACCTTAAAATAAGCCTTGATTTTAGTCCCCCCGCCCTCTTTCCCACAATTTCCCCATTTTTCACATGAGCTCACCCCCCCTCTCCTACAAAGACGCTGGCGTCGACATCGTCGCAGGTGATGCTTTGGTCGAACGCATTAAACCTTTGGCCAAAAAAACCATGCGCGAGGGCGTTTTAGCAGGCATTGGTGGCTTCGGCGCCTTATTTGAAGTCCCTAAGCGGTACAAAGAGCCCGTCCTTGTTTCTGGCACCGATGGTGTTGGCACCAAATTGAAACTGGCATTTGAATGGAACATGCACAGCACCGTGGGCATCGACTTGGTCGCCATGAGTGTCAACGATGTTCTGGTCCAAGGCGCCGAGCCCTTGTTCTTCTTAGATTATTTTGCTTGCGGCAAATTGGATGTCGAGACGGCTGCCACGGTGGTGGGAGGCATTGCCAATGGTTGCGAAATGTCTGGCTGCGCCCTGATCGGCGGCGAAACCGCAGAAATGCCAGGCATGTACCCAGCAGGTGAGTATGACCTTGCTGGCTTTGCAGTAGGTGCAGTTGAAAAATCAAAAATTTTGTCTGGCAAAGATGTAAAGCCAGGCGATGTGGTTTTGGGGCTTGGCTCTCATGGCGTGCATTCCAATGGCTTTAGCTTGGTTCGCAAATGCATTGAGCGCGCCCAGGGGCAGTGGCCTGAAGCACTGGATGGACAGCCCTTCAAAGATGCCATCATGGCGCCCACCAGGCTCTACGTGAAGTCAGTGCTCCATGCATTGTCCGTTCATCCCATCAAAGCACTGGCGCACATTACAGGGGGCGGCT
>CAIODE010000453.1 GCA_903856875.1 uncultured Burkholderiales bacterium | reverse complement strand
TGGCTTGCCCCGAACCATGTCAGCCTTTGATGCCTGCATGAAATTGGACGCCTTCCAAAAAGCCCAACCCTCTGCCTGCCCTGACGCAGCCTAAAGGCTTGATAGGATTTCAACCCGAATGGCCCGCACCGCACTTTGTGCGGGCCCTCATGACCACCCGAGACGGCGGTGTTTCAACCGAGCCTTGGTCATCCCTTAACCTTGGACTTGGGTCGGGTGATGAGCCTAGTCAAGTCCTGGTCAACCGCGGCTTGGTTCAAAGTTCCATGGGTGTGCCAGCGGTTTATTTCAAGCAAGTGCATGGTGTGAAGGCGCTGGCCATTGAGGCGCAGACGCCTTCAGGGCTTGAGGGCGACGTAGCTTGGACGACGCAAAGCAATATTGCGTGCGCCATGATGGCTGCCGATTGTTTGCCCATTTTGGTGTGTCACCCCAAAGCCAAGTGGGTTGCTGCTGCGCATGCTGGGTGGCGCGGCCTTGCGGGTGCCAAGGGTCATGGCGTGGTGGAGACGCTGGCCCAGGGTGCAATTGAGCATGGGCTTGCCACACAAGACTGTCTGGTTTGGTTGGGTCCCTGTATCGGGCCGACGGCTTTTGAAGTGGGGCAGGATGTGCTTGACGCGTTCATCTCACAGCAAGAGCCAGCGCTTGAAACAATGCTTTCTGAAGATTTTTTTGTGCCTCAGGGTGGAGGCAAGTATTTGGCCGATTTGGCAGGCTTGGCTAGGTGGCGGCTCATTGCAGCAGGCTTTCAAGTCATTTGCGGTAATGACAGTGACTTGTCTTGGTGCACCTACCGCCAAGAATCCAAATACCACTCTCACAGGCGCGACGCCTTACGCAAAGGTGGCTCGGGGCGAATGGCCGCTTACATCTGGATTACAACTTAGTGTCTGGTGTGGCTGAAGGCTTAGGGGTTTCTGCCTGAGTTTCGTTTCCATTTTGTGACGTGGCCAGCTCTGAGGCTTCACGTTCAAGGGTCAATTTGACCCTCTTGCGACGGGGTGCGTCCATGATGTAGATAATTATGGCAGTTGGAAGGATCCCGTAAACAATGAAGGTGACAATCCCTCCTAGGACTGTTCCATTTGTGTTGGCGGCCTCTGCCACGCTCATCATCAGCGCGACGTAAATCCAAGCAATTGCAACGATGTACATGGGTAATTATTTGAACAATGACAGGAGAAGAGCACATGACAAATTCTCAAAACGAATTTTGGTCACGCGCTGGCGAAGAGTTTCATCAAAACCTAGCTAAAAGCTGGGGTCAGGCCATGCAAACATTTCAAACCATGGACCTTGGCGGTATTGTGCCCCCTGCACAAGAAGCTGTGCCGCAACTTACTTTTTCTCAGGAAAAGTTAAAGGAATTACAGGCCGCTTATTTAGAAGAAGCCACAGCGCTCTGGAATCATGGTCTTGAATCTAAGCATGAAATGAAGGACCGCCGTTTTTCAAGTGAGGCTTGGACTGCCAATCCCATGGCTGCTTTCACGGCGGGCTCTTATTTGCTCAATGCCAAAACACTCATGGGTTTGGCTGATGCGGTTGAGGCCGACGAACACACACAAAACAAAATTAAATTTGCAGTCGAGCAATGGGTTGCGGCTTCTGCACCCAGCAATTTCTTGGCCTTCAATGCAGAAGCGCAAAAGAAAGCCATTGACACTCAAGGTGAGAGTCTTGCAAAGGGAATTCAAAACTTGCTGCATGACATGCAGCAGGGTCATGTGTCCATGACAGACGAAAGCAAGTTTTTAGTGGGTGAGAACGTGGCTACCACTGAAGGCGCTGTGGTTTTTGAAAATGAATATTTTCAATTGATTGAGTACAAGCCGCTCACGGCCAAGGTCTACGAAAAACCCTTTTTGTTGGTGCCCCCTTGCATCAACAAGTTTTACATCCTTGATTTGCAACCCAACAACTCCTTCATTCGCTATGCAGTCAGTCAAGGTCATCGTACCTTTGTGGTCAGCTGGCGCAACCCCGACGAAAGCATGGCGCAAAAGTCTTGGGATGATTACATTGAAAATGCCGCCATCAAAGCCATCAGCCAAGTTCAGCACATCACGGGTGCCAAGCAAATCAATGCCTTGGGCTTCTGCGTCGGCGGCACCATTTTGAGCAATGCATTGGCTGTCTTGGCAGCCCGCGGTGAAAAACCTGTGGCCAGTGCCACGTTCCTAACCACGCTCATTGACTTTACCGATACTGGCATTCTCGATGTTTTCATTGACGAGAACTTTGTGAAGTTCCGTGAAATGCAAATGGGGCAGGGCGGTTTGCTCAAAGGCCAAGATTTGGCTTCCACCTTCAGCTTCTTGCGCCCCAACGATTTGGTTTGGAACTATGTGGTTGGCAATTATTTGAAAGGCGAATCACCCCCGCCTTTTGACTTGCTTTACTGGAACAGCGACTCCACCAATTTGCCCGGCCCCTTCTATGCTTGGTACTTGCGCAACACCTATTTGGAAAATAAATTTGTCACCCCAGGTGCTGTCACGGTGTGTGGCGAACAAATTGACCTGGGCAATCTAGACATGCCTGTCTACATTTATGGTTCCAGAGAAGACCACATCGTGCCCATTGGTGGTGCATATGCGTCGACTCAGCACCTTCCTGGTAAAAAACGATTCGTCATGGGGGCATCGGGGCACATTGCAGGTGTGATCAATCCACCCACAGCCAATAAGCGCAGTCACTGGTTGCGTGAGGATGGCAAATTCCCTGCGACTGCAGATCAATGGATCGCAGGCGCCAAAGAATTGCCAGGCAGTTGGTGGACCGATTGGTCCGATTGGCTTCGCAAGCATGCTGGCAAGCAAATTGCTGCACCCAAGCATTATGGGAAAGATGCCAAGTTCAAAGCCATTGAAGCTGCGCCAGGACGCTACGTCAAGGCGCGTGCCTAATTCGAAATTTAAATTCAGTTCATAGATTAAAAAAGGAAGACACATGGAAGACATCGTCATTGTTTCAGCTGCTCGTACAGCTGTGGGTAAGTTTGGTGGCTCATTGGCCAAAATTGCTGCGCCAGAATTGGGCAGCATTGTCATTCGCGAAGCCATTGCGCGCGCTGGCCTTGGCATGGATCAAATTGGTGAAGTCATCATGGGCCAAGTTTTGGCGGCTGGCGCAGGACAAAACCCTGCACGTCAAGCCATGATGAAAGCTGGCGTTGCCAAAGAAACGCCGGCCCTCACCATCAACGCCGTGTGCGGCTCTGGTTTGAAGGCCGTCATGTTGGCGGCGCAATCTGTGGCATGGGGCGACAGCGAGATTGTGGTGGCCGGTGGTCAAGAAAACATGAGCGCATCACCGCACGTCTTGATGGGCTCTCGCGATGGTCAACGCATGGGCAACTGGAACATGGTTGACACCATGATTGTGGATGGCTTGTGGGATGTGTACAACCAGTACCACATGGGCATTACTGCTGAAAATGTGGCCAAGGCCAATGGCATTACACGCGACATGCAAGACGCCTTGGCCTTGGGCAGTCAGCAAAAAGCCAGCGCTGCACAAGATGTTGGCAAATTCAAAGATGAAATTGTGGATGTGCTCATTCCTCAGCGCAAAGGCGATCCTTTGGTCTTCAATGCCGATGAATTCATCAACAAGAAAACCAATGCAGAAGCCTTGGCTGGTTTGCGCCCCGCATTTGACAAGGCCGGCTCTGTGACGGCTGGCAATGCCTCGGGTATCAATGATGGTGCCGCGGCTGTGGTGGTCATGACGGCTAAAAAAGCTGCAGCGTTGGGCCTGAAGCCCTTGGCGCGGATTGTGTCTTTTGGCACCAGCGGTTTGGATCCTGCCACCATGGGCATGGGACCTGTGCCTGCATCGCAAAAAGCATTGCAACGTGCAGGATGGAAAGCCAGCGATGTCGATTTGTTCGAACTGAACGAAGCCTTTGCAGCTCAAGCCTGCGCAGTCAATAAAGCATTGGACATCGATCCAATGCGTGTCAACGTCAATGGCGGTGCCATTGCCATCGGTCACCCCATTGGTGCATCCGGCTGCCGCATTTTGGTGACACTCTTGCATGAAATGCAACGTCGTGATGCAAAGAAAGGCCTTGCCGCCTTGTGCATCGGTGGCGGTATGGGTGTGTCATTGACACTAGAGCGTTAATTTTTCAGAAACTAAAAAACTCATCAACTTAGGAGACAAATCTATGAGCCAAAAAGTAGCATACGTGACAGGCGGAATGGGCGGTATCGGAACCGCCATTTGCCAGCGCCTTCACAAAGAAGGTTTCAAAGTCATTGCGGGTTGCGGCCCAACACGTGACTTCACCAAGTGGTTGGACGAACAAAAAGCATTGGGATATACCTTCTATGCATCCGTGGGTAACGTGGGTGATTGGAACTCAACCGTCGAAGCTTTTACCAAAACCAAAGCCGAGCATGGAACCATTGATGTGTTGGTCAACAACGCCGGCATTACCAAAGACCGCATGTTCTTGAAAATGTCGCGCGAAGACTGGGACGCCGTGATTGAAACCAATCTGAACTCCATGTTCAATGTGACCAAGCAAGTGGTTGCCGACATGGTTGAAAAAGGTTGGGGCCGCATTGTGAACATTTCATCTGTCAATGGCGCCAAGGGTCAAGCGGGTCAAACCAACTACTCTGCTGCCAAAGCCGGTATGCACGGTTTTTCCATGGCTTTGGCTCAAGAGTTGGCCACCAAAGGCGTGACAGTGAACACAGTCAGCCCTGGCTACATTGGCACCGACATGGTCAAAGCCATTCGTGCCGATGTACTGGAAAAAATTGTGGCCACAGTGCCTGTGAAACGTTTGGGCGAGCCCAGCGAAATTGCTTCCATCATTGCTTGGTTGGCTTCGGAAGAAGGCGGCTA
>CAIODE010000452.1 GCA_903856875.1 uncultured Burkholderiales bacterium | reverse complement strand
CAACACCGTCACTCCGACAGCGACGCCTGCACACAACATCAGAGTTGTCAGCAAGTAATCGGGTAAAACAGTTTGAGACAACTCTCTTAAAACCTGAGCAGACACGGCATTCCACTCAAGCCATGAACTGATCAATGCCAAGATGGGCAAACTGATCAAAAGGGCTGTGAA
The DNA here is from genome assembly GCA_903856875.1 of uncultured Burkholderiales bacterium. Classification (GTDB taxonomy): domain Bacteria; phylum Pseudomonadota; class Gammaproteobacteria; order Burkholderiales; family Burkholderiaceae_C; genus Limnohabitans_A. The sequence continues at coordinate 3,092 of CAIODE010000452.1, read as the reverse complement.
AACAAAAACAACCGAACGGATTCGGAAAGCGTGCATCGGTTAGAAAATTAAAAGTGAAGGTGAGGGTAGGGGTTCTCTGCCGCCCCATTAACTACATGCATTGTAGAAGCCACTTCTATCTTTAAAACTGAGGGCTTTGATCAGTCCTTACAATTGGAAGCATGTTTCTCACTGTTTCCCATATTGATGTTTGCTACCCCGGTAACGCCAAGCCCGCGGTAAATGGCGTGTCTCTGCAGTTAAAGGCTGGCCAGATAGGTGTGCTTATTGGCCCCTCCGGTTGCGGCAAAACAAGTTTGCTCAGAGCCATTGCGGGTTTGGAGCCTGTGGCGGCTGGCACCGTTCAGCTGTCCAATCGGGTGGTCAGTCAGCCTGGTTTGACGGCGCCGCCAGAGAAGCGCCGCATGGGCATGGTGTTTCAAGACTACGCTCTGTTTCCTCACCTTTCAGTGGCGGGCAACATTGCATTTGGCCTTCATGGACAAACAGCTTCGAGCAAAACACAGCGCATTACAGAGGTGCTCCAACTGGTTGGTTTAGATGCCCAGAAAGATAGATTTCCGCATGAACTCTCGGGCGGACAGCAGCAGCGTGTAGCCTTGGCCAGAGCATTGGCACCCAAACCCGATTTGCTGCTGTTGGATGAGCCTTTTTCCAACCTCGATGTTGATCTGCGCGAGCGATTGGCTTTAGAAATTCGCACCATTTTGAAGGCTGCCAACGCCACAGCGCTGTTTGTCACGCATGATCAAATGGAGGCCTTTGCCATTGGCGATGTCATTGGGGTCATTCAAGAAGGTCACCTTCACCAGTGGGACGATGCCTACCACTTATATCACCGTCCTGAATCACGTTTTGTGGCTGAATTCATTGGGCATGGCGTCTTCATCCCTGGTGTTCGTTCACAGAGCCATGGGCACCTCCAAGTGCAAACTGTTTTAGGTGAGTTAACAGATCCGCATGAAACTGTTCACCCTGAAGATGAGGGCTCACGAGATTGTGATGTCTTGCTGCGTGCAGATGATATTGTTCACGACGACGAGGCAATGGTGAAAGCAGAGATTCTGAGAAAGTCATTCCGAGGTTCAGAGTTTTTGTACACCTTGCGACTGCGATCTGGTGAGACCGTCATGGCCCACGTGCCCAGCCACCACGATCACAAAATTGGTGAATGGATTGGTATTCGTGCTGAGGTTGATCATGTGGTGACTTTTGAGCGACAAAGCTAAAAAGTCAATTTGAAATTCATTGGTTTTCTTTCTGCATGCAAATGCGAATCATTCTTGTTTGATGTAGAATCGGCTCATTGTGAAACTGATTCTATTCAAAATGAGTTATAAATTATTCAAATTTTAAGGCCTTTGCATGGTCGCAACTGCTTGCTTCTTGGCGCCTTTGGCAATTGCCCAATCGAACGATGGGCCCTTTATCAATATTTATTCGGCGCGTCATTACCCGACCGATGAAGCGCTTTATTCGGACTTCACCAAAACAACAGGTATCAAGATCAATCGCATCGATTCAGACGATTCTGGCATTTTGACGCGATTGAAAGCGGAGGGCGCAGCTTCTCCCGCCGATGTTATTTTGTTGGTTGATGCAGCCAGATTGTGGCGAGCCGAAGTTGAGGGCTTGTTTCTGCCCGTCAAATCCAAACTGCTAGAAGATGCCATTCCTGACAATCTGAGAGCTAAACGCTCTGACAACGGTGGCATAACTTGGTTTGGCTTGTCAACTCGCGCCAGAGTCATTGTTTATGACAATCTCAAACTTCAAAAATCAGATGTCGACACCTATGAAAAGTTGGCTGATCCAAAGTTAAAGGGCAAGCTGTGCATTCGTTCTGGCTCTCACCCTTATAACCTCAGCCTGTTTGGCGCAATGACAGAACACATCGGCCCTCAGCAAACAGAAATTTGGTTGAAAGGTTTGGTGAATAACCTGGCCAGAAATCCTGCTGGTGGAGACACCGATCAAATTAAAGGTGTGTCCTCTGGCGAGTGTGCTGTAGCCGTCACCAACACCTATTATTTAGCGCGACTCATGCGTTCAACCAATCCAGCTGAAAAAGCCATGCTTGAAAAAGTTGCGGTTGTATTTCCCAATCAATCCAGTTGGGGAACCCACCTGAACATTGCGGGAGGTGCCGTGGCTAAAAATTCAAAAAATCAAAACAATGCTATGCAGTTTTTGGAATATTTGGCCAGTACCTCTGCGCAGAATCATTTTGCCAATGGCAACAACGAATGGCCCGCAGCAAAGGGCATGAGCTTTGACAATCCAGCATTGAAAGCCATGTCTGGTGGTGCCTTCAAAAGTGAAGTGTTGCCCGTCAGTGCTGTTGGCATGAATCAAATCAAGGTTCAGCAAATGCTAGACCGGGTGGGCTTCAAATAGCGCCTTATTTTTAGATCTTTGCCCGTTTTAATCAGTTAAAAAAGTCAGAACGGGCCCAGCTCAGTGGTTCGCTGAAGCAGTGTCTATTGCCGGTTTACTGTTTGTTATTTTGCGTTCACCTAGTGGTAAGGCATCTTCCATGGTGGCTTGCTACATTGGTGCAGCCTATTGGTTCACTGCAAGTACCGCATTTGCAAATCCAGCTGCCGCCTTTGGACGGATGTTTTCAAACACATTTGCGGGCATTGCACCATCCGACGTACCTGCCTTTGTTGTGGCTCAGATCATTGGTGGATTCGCTGAGGTGATGCTTCATGTGCTTTTGAACAAGAAAGATAAGTAAAGCCCTTGACTGACAGATGACTGTCAATTGATCAGCGGGGCATCACGGCATGGGCACGAATGGACGTCAAACTGGCAGAAGGGGTGATAGCTTGAGGGCTTGTACGCAACTCAATGACAGACGCTGTGTCTGATTGAATTGCAAGTTCGAAGGTGTTTTCAAATTGTTCAGTGTTTGTGACTAGAAATCCTTTTAAACCGTAGGCTTGTGCCAACAAGACAAAGTCTGGATTTTCGAGCTCTGTTGCAAATACTTTACCTGGAAATTTTTTTTCTTGGTGCATCCGAATGCTGCCGAACATGTTGTTATTAATAACGATGAAGACGATGCGGAGTTTGTATTGTTTGACTGT
>CAIODE010000451.1 GCA_903856875.1 uncultured Burkholderiales bacterium | reverse complement strand
GTGACCGCTGTCGATCAAAACGGCCGCGTCTTCAAAGCAGATGCCTTGGTGGCCGCCGACGGCGTTCGCTCTGTGATTCGCGAAAAAATGTTCAACGATCCACCCCGCATTTCGGGTCATGTGGTGTACCGCGCCGTGGTGCCTGTGGCAGAAATGCCCCTCGATTTGCAAATCAATGCCCCCGTGGTTTGGGCGGGCCCCGATTGCCACTTGGTGCACTACCCGCTGCGCGATGGTCAGCAATACAACCTGGTGGTGACCTTTCACAGTCGAGACGAAGAAGAATGGGGCGTGACCGATGGCAGCAAGGAAGAAGTGCTAAGTTACTTTGATGGCATTTGTCCTCGCGCAAGGCAAATGCTGCACCTTCCCAAAACTTGGCGTCGCTGGGCCACCGCTGATCGCAACCCCTTGGAAAAATGGGGCGATGGCCGCGTGACCATGTTGGGTGATGCGGCGCACGGCATGTTGCAATACATGGCGCAAGGCGCATGCATGGCCATTGAAGACGCTGTCACATTGGGCGAAGCCATGAAGCATTGCCACGGTGATGTGGTCCAAGCCTTTCAGTTGTATGAGAAAAGCCGCATTCCACGCACGGCGCGAGTCGTGCTGTCTGCGCGTGAAATGGGCCGCCTTTATCACGTCAAAGGTGTTGAACGCTTGGTGCGCAACCAATTGTGGGTAGGCCGTTCCCCCGAGCGCTTCTACGATGCACTTGAATGGCTGTATGGCTGGCGCGCTGAAAACTCATTGACCCTTTAAAGATACCCAAAGCTTGTCAGTGCCAGCTCGGGCTCAACGACCAGAGACCCTTCTACAATAGGCTTTCGTGCGAATCTAGGGAGTCCGAGTGTCCGATCAACTGGCGGTGATACCGCAATACCTGATGCCGAAGCTGGCCATCACCCGCTTGGCAGGCCTTGTGGCCAGTGCTGAGTGGGGCTCATTCACTACCTGGGTCATTAAGAGGTTTGTGAAACGCTACAACGTGAACATGAGCGAAGCGGCCAATGCCGACCCCGCGCACTACAAAAGCTTCAATGAATTTTTCACGCGCCCCTTAAAAGAGGGCGCACGCCCCTTAGCGAGCAGCACTTGGGTCAGCCCAGTAGATGGCGCCATCAGCCAATGCGGCGCCATTGATCGTGATCAAATTTTTCAAGCCAAAGGCCATCACTACAGCACCCGCGCATTGGTCGGAGGCGATGCTGCGCTGGCTGCACAATTTCAAAACGGTCAATTTGCAACGCTGTATTTAAGCCCGCGCGACTACCACCGCATTCACATGCCGATTGCGGGTAAGTTGCTTTGCATGATTCATGTACCGGGCGATTTGTTTTCTGTGAACCCCACCACGGCACGCGGCGTTCCGGGCTTGTTTGCGCGCAATGAACGCGTGGTGTGTGAGTTCGAAACTGAAAAAGGCCCCATGGTATTGGTACTGGTCGGCGCCACCATTGTGGGCAGCATGGCCACGGTCTGGCATGGCCAGGTGAACCCGCCTCGCCCAGGTACCGTGCGTGAATGGCGTTATGAGTCACAAGATGTGCGCCTGCAAAAAGGCGAAGAGATGGGGCGGTTTTTGTTGGGCTCTACCGTGGTGATGCTGTTTCCAGAAAACAGCCTTCAGTTCCCTGCCGATTGGCTCAGCACTCGCCCACTTCAAATGGGCGAGGCGATGAGCAAATAGAAATTTGAAGGCTTGCGCCTTCAAATTTCAATTTTCGAGCCCAATTCAACCACCGAGTTGTTCGGCAGTTTCAAGAATTCCGCAGCAGCGCTGGCGTTCAAGTGCATCTGTGCAAAAAGTTTCTCACGCCAAGTGGCCATGCCGCCACCAATGGTTGGAATCACAATGTCACGCGACAAGAAATAGCTGGTAGTCATGGGATCGAGTTCAGCACCATGGCCTTTGAGTTGCTCTAAGGCTTTTGGCAAATCGGGGTCATTTTTAAAGCCATAGTGCACGATAACTTGCCAACAGTCGTGGTGCAGGGATTCAATTTCTATGCGCTTGTTCAAACCAATCCAGGGGACTTCGTGGTTTTGAACCGTGACAAACAAATTTTGGCGGTGCAACACTTTGTTGTGCTTGAGGTTGTGCAACAAGGCATTGGGAACGCTGCCAGTTTCGGCTGTCAAAAATACAGCCGTGCCTTCCACGCGGGCAGGTGGTGCCACAAAAATAGCTTCTAAGAAATCTACCAAGCCAAATCCGTCAGCCTTTCTAGATTCGTTCAACAAACGGCGACCATCGCTCCATGTGATCATGAGCAAGAAAATACCGCCGGCAATGACCAATGGGAACCAACCCCCTTCAAAGAGCTTCATCAAGTTAGACGCCCAGAATGCAAAGTCGACCACAAAGAAAAATCCTGTTGCGCCAATACAAAGTGAGAGCGGCAGTTTCCAGCTGTAGCGAATGACAAAAAAGGTGAGGGTGGTTGTGATCAACATGTCGGTACACACCGCAATGCCATAGGCCGCTGCCAAATTGCTGGAAGATTTAAACAACGCGACAGCCAAAACGATCAAGACAAACAAGCCCCAATTCACGAAAGGAATGTAGATTTGGCCCAATTCCTTCACGCTGGTGTGAAGCACTTGCAAGCGGGGCAAATAACCCAATTGAATCACTTGCTTGGTCACGCTGAATGCACCTGTGATCAAGGCTTGAGAAGCAATGACGGTGGCCATGGTGGCCAAGCCCACCAAAGGGATCAGGGCCCAATCAGGGGCCATCATGAAAAAAGGATTTTTGACGGCCTCGGGGTTGGACAACAACAACGCGCCCTGGCCAAAATAATTCAAAGTCAAGGCTGGCATGACGGTGGTGAACCATGCCAGTCGAATAGGTTTCTTACCGAAATGGCCCATGTCGGCATAAAGTGCCTCGCCACCCGTCACACACAAGACCACGGCACCCAAAATGACGAAGGTGGTACCGGGGTTCTCCCACATGAACATCACCGCATAGTGGGGGCTGATGGCCCACAAAATTTCAGGATGCGCCGAGATGTGATAAACGCCCAAGATGGCAATGACAGCAAACCAAACCAGTGTAATGGGTCCAAAGAATTTGCCTATGCCAGTGGTGCCTCGCTTTTGCACTACAAAGAGGGCAAACAAAATCAGCAATGTGAGTGGGATGACTGCATTCTTAAAGGCGGGCGAAACAATCTCCAAGCCTTCCACAGCAGAGAGCACCGAAATGGCTGGTGTGATCACACCATCGCCGTAAAACAAACATGTGCCAAAAATACCGACCATCAACAGCACTTTGCGCAAACGAGGCTTGTCTTTCACTGACTGTGATGCCAAGGCCAACATGGCCACCAAGCCGCCTTCGCCGTGATTGTCAGCACGCAACACCAAGGTCACATACTTGACCGACACAATGGTAGTGAGTGTCCAGAAGAAAATGGAAAGGATGCCGTAAATGTTCTCTGGTGTGAAGGCCACATGACCAGAGCCAAAGACCTCCTTTAACGCATACAAAACACTGGTACCGATGTCGCCGTAGACCACGCCGATAGCGCCGACGGTCAGGGCCGTTAAAGAAGATTTGCTTGAAGACACAAAAATCAGCCCAGCATCAAGGCCGAGCTTTTGTACAGAATGACAGCGATTCTGCGCCTCTTTTTAGATCTTTGCCATGGAGGCTGACGTCTAAAAGACAGTGCTGTCTGGAAATGTTGCACCGCAACAACTGCCGCTATTTTCCGAATACTTTAGTCGTAAACTTCGGCTTCAGGATCGGTTGACTCCAGCTCATAACTGGCTGCCAGCATGGCCAAACGGCCAATCACGCCGTACATGTAAAAGCGGTTAGGCACACTGGCGCCAGGCTTCATGCCAGGCTGAGGAAGGTGAGGGGTTTCGGCAAAAGCCAAGGGCACAAAACTGGCGCCCGGCGCATTCAAGTTTTCATCGACACCGCGTTCTGCATGAACTCGATAGAAGCCGCCCACCACATAACGGTCCATCATGTAAACCACGGGTTCGGCCACCGCATCGTTCATTCGTTCATTGGTGAGCACACCTTCTTGAATGATGACGTCGCTGACCACTTGGCCGTCTTTGATCACGCTCATTTTGTTGCGTGTTTTGCGGTTGAGTTGATCGAGGTCGGACACATCGCGCACCGTCATGATGCCCATGCCGTAGGTGCCGTTGTCGGCTTTGACCACCACAAACGGCTTTTCGTTGATGCCGTACTCTTTGTACTTGCGCTTGATTTTGGTGAGCAAGGCATCGACATTGCTGCGCAAGGCCTCAATGCCAAGACCCTCTGCAAAATTAACCTCGCCACATTGGCTGAACATCGGATTGATGAGCCAGGGATCAATGCCCAACAATTTGCCAAAGCGCTTGGCCACTTCTTCGTAGCTTTGAAAGTGCTGGCTGCATTGGATCGACGTCCAAAATGGTCAAACCTTGGCGCGATTCCAAGCCGATGGTTCTGGCATCGTGATGCCGCCCGTTCGCTTTGGCAAAACGTGGGTTGCAGTTTCGAAAAATGGTTTGGT
>CAIODE010000450.1 GCA_903856875.1 uncultured Burkholderiales bacterium | reverse complement strand
GGTAGATTGCGCAAATCAAATTGACTGCAAATTTCTTGCACGCGGTGAGCTGAGAGCTCTGGCGTAATGAAAGATGACGGCATTACTTTTTGCAAAATGCAAGCATGGCGTTCAATGTCTCTTCAGGCGCTTCAACCATCAGTTGGTGCCCCGCATTGACCATGGCCACGTGGCCATCAAGGGCCAATTTAATCAAGCCCTGAGCAGCTTTGGGTTGCGTCATTTGATCTTTTTTGCCTAACAAGAAGAGGGTCGGGCAGGTGACTTTGCTCATCGAAATTTCGCCTTGGTCATAAACATCGCAAGCTTTGAACCCGATGTTGAAAATATTTTCATGGGGATTGCTGGCCAAGACTCTGCGCATCAGGGCTTTGCTACCACCCAAAAGCCATGTGCCTGGGCCGAGTGCGCTGGGTGGAGGTGCCAATGTGGAATGAGAAAACACATTGACCATCTGAATTGCTTTTTGAGGATCATTCAAAGAACTATCGAGTAAAGCAGGTGAGACGCGCATGGGGTAGGCGGTTCCCACCATCAGCAATTGAGAGACTCGACTTTGATTTTCGGCAGCTGCATGCAATGCTATGAGCGAGCCAAAACTGTGGCCCATCAAAACGGCTTTTGAAACGCCTGCAGCATCAAGCAAGGCGATGATGCTTTGAGCGGCTTCTCGCACAGACGCCGGCGCTTTGCCGCCGCTTCTGCCGTGACCTGGCAAGTCAACAGCTAACACGTTCCAGCCATGGTTGGCGAAATAACGTGTTTGTAAAATCCACACACTGTGATCGTTCAAGACGCCATGGATGAACACGGCTGTGGGCTTGGCTGGATCGAAAACTTTGCCGCCTGTGTAGGCATAAAGTGGCTTACCTTGCACGGTGTAAATCATGCGTAACCTCCAGTCTGAACGGCGGCTTTCTCTGCCGCTTTAAGCGCTTTTTTAAGGTCATCCATTAAATCATCGGGATCTTCAAGTCCAATTGACAAGCGCACAGTTCCTGGACCAATGCCAGATGCTTTAAGGGTCTCATCGTCAACCCTGAAGTGCGTGGTGCTAGCGGGATGTATCACCAAAGAACGGCAGTCGCCTACATTGGCCAAGTGACTGAAAACTTGCAAGGCTTCAATGAAGGCCTTGCCTTGCTCGCGTGTGCCTTTTATGTCAAAACTGAAAACAGAACCTGCACCGCGCGGCAATAATTTTTGGGCCAATGCGTGGCTGGGATGCGACTCTAACATTGGGTGTCCCACACGACTCACCATGGGGTGTGTCGCCAAGAAATTCACCACCTTTTCGGTGTTGCTCACATGGCGCGCCATGCGCAGCGGCAAGGTTTCGATGCCCTGCAAAATAAGCCATGCCGTGTGGGGGCTCATGCACGCGCCAAAATCGCGCAGACCTTCGCGTCGGGCTCGAAGCAAAAATGCGCCAATGGTGCTTTCTTCGTCGAACACCATGTTGTGAAAGCCTTCATAGGCTTGTGTGAGTTCAGCAAACTTGCCCTGTGTGTTTGGACCTGACCAATCAAAGCTGCCGCCATCGACCACCAAGCCGCCAATCACGGTGCCGTGACCTGATAAAAATTTGGTGGCTGAGTGCACGATCAAGTCAGCGCCGTGTTCGAAGGGCTTCATCAACCAAGGCGAAGTGAGGGTGGCATCGACCAAAAGGGGTACGCCTGCAGCATGCGCAATTTGACTCACTGCGGGCAAATCAAGCACATCCATACCTGGGTTGCCCACGGTTTCGCCAAAAAATAATTTGGTATTGGGTTTGACGGCCGCGCGCCAAGCATCCAAATCACCCGGCTTGACAAAAGTGGTTGCGATGCCAAACCGACGCAATGTGAAGTGCAGCAAATTGTGTGAGCAGCCATACAGTGCGGATGAGGCCACGATGTGCG
>CAIODE010000449.1 GCA_903856875.1 uncultured Burkholderiales bacterium | reverse complement strand
TTTTGGCGTGCGCCACATCCATGTCTCGCGGCAAAGGCACGCCATTTTTCACAGCCAACACTTCGGCCATGATGCTGACTGCAATTTCTGCGGGAGTTTTACTGCCAATGTAAATGCCAATGGGGCCACGCAGCCTGGCCAATGAAGCTACTGTTTGATCAAAGTGTTCCATCATGCGTTGCTGACGCAAAACGTTGTTGCGCCTAGAGCCAATCGCGCCAATGTAGAAGGCTTCTGTGTCTAGCGCTGCCAATAAAGCCAGATCGTCTAGCTTGGGGTCGTGCGTGAGCGCAATGACGCAGCTGCGTCTGTCGGGTTTGAAACTCAGCACCAAATCGTCGGGCATGTCGTGTTTGACAGTGACGCCTGCCACTGACCATGCGCCTCTGTACTCTTCGCGAGGGTCGCAGACCGTGACGGCAAAGCCATTGAACAGCGCCATGGTGGCCAAATATTCTGTCATCTGGCCTGCGCCAATGAGCAGCATGCGGTACTCCGGGCCAAAGGTGTTGGTGAGTTGCGTTTCATCAATTTGCAATTCACTGGGCGCGTTGGTGGCTGTGAGGGTGACAAGGCCAGTTTTTAAGTGGGTTGTCCTTTGTGTGAGTTGGCCTTTTTCGAGGAACTCGATCAATTGGGTCAGACTTTCTGCGCTTGGATTGAATTCCAACAGCAGTTCTAAGGTGCCGCCGCAAGGCAGGCCAAAGCGGTGTGCTTCGTCTGCGCTGATGCCATATTTCAATTGAACAGGCGCACTGTCAATGATGGCATTGGCCTTGCTGTATTGGGCAATAAGGTCGTCCTCAATGCAACCACCCGACACGGAGCCTACAACGGCACCGGTTTCGCACAATGCCATGATGGAACCAACGGGGCGAGGCGATGAACCCCACGTGCGAACGACGGTGGTTAACAAGGCGCGCTGCCCAGCTTCACGCCAAGTTTTAAGAGTTCTTAAAACAACGATGTCTAGATTTTCCATGGTGCCGTTCTGGATGCCGTTTGTTTTGAATTAGCGAACCAGATACCAAACAGCACCTGCGCCCACCAGCAAAGCCAACCAAATCCAAGTCGGCACTGAACCTGAAGGTGTCGCGGCATCGGCCGAAGAAAGTGCGTCTACCACCTCATTGCCAGGGTATTTGGCTTGCAGTGATTCGTCAAAACGTTTGAAGAAATCTTCGGCCAATGATTTGGCCGCGCCATCAATGAGCCGCTGACCCAGTTGGGCCAATTTGCCGCCTACGGTGGAGTGAACGGTGTATTTCAATTCACAGCCTTCGGCGTGAGGATGCAAAGAAACTTGCGATTCGCCTTTGCCAAAACCAGCCACGCCGCCTTGTGCTTCAAAGTTCAGCGCGTATGAATTGGGTGCCTGAATGTCTGAGAGGGTGACCTTGCCCGAGAACTTAGCAGACACGGGGCCAATTTTGATGGCCACACCGACGTTGTAAACGTTGGCTTCTGTCAGTTCAAACTTATCGCAGCCTGGAATGCAGGATTTTAAAATTTCGGGATCGTTCAGGGCGTCCCATGCTTGCGCTTGAGTGACGTGTAATACGCGTTGACCTTGCATGTCCATGTGCAATTCTCCTATTTTATTTTTAACAACTTGTTCAAAGCACTTGCCAGCTCTTCTAAACGCGACAAATTGTGAATGGCCAACATGCCGTTCACATGCCGATTCAAAACACTGGCCCCCGTTGCAATGGGAGCATAGCCTTCAAATCTGAGCAGAGGGTTGAGCCAAAGCAAAGAGCGTGTGTGTCGCTTGAGCCAAACAAGCTCCGAGTCTAGCGTTTCTGCGGTGCCCGTATCGAGCCCATCACTGATTAACAACACCACAGTGCGCCGGCCTGTGAGTTTTTTTGCAAAATTGACGCGCAAATGCGCCAGCGATTTTCCCAGCTGCGTGCCGCCCGCAAAGTCTTTAATTTGATGGCTGGCCTCGGTCAGCATGTCATCGGTGTCGCGCAGTTTAAAGGCGTGGTTAATGTCGGTGAGGTCGGTACCAAATGCAAAAATCTGACGGGGTGTGCCGCGAGTGGCTTGGTGCAAGAATGCCAGAAGCAAGCGAGCATACCGCTCCATCGAGCCAGAGATGTCAACCAAGATCAAAAGCGGCAGGGCCTGCGGTTTTCTCTGCATGTGTGGCAAAGACAAAATATCGCCATCTTGTCTTGCCGCCATTTGCATGGTTTTGGCCCAATGAATCCGGTCACCTCGGCCGCCGATGCGTGTTCTTCGACCTTGAATTTTGGGTAAAGGTAACTTAACTTGCCGGGCCAGTTTTTCGACCAGACTGAACTCGCTGGCACTCAAGCTTTGAAAGTCGGCTTGTTGCAGACGATGCCTATCGCTGGCGCTCATGGCCGCGTCAAACTTCAGCTCGTCTTCTTTGGACTTGCCTGGATCGTTTGGTTTGTTTTTGCCCGCCAATG
>CAIODE010000448.1 GCA_903856875.1 uncultured Burkholderiales bacterium | reverse complement strand
TGCCACACATTACTTTGAACTCACCGAATTTCCCGCCACCCACCATGCTGCTTTGAACATGCACGTGGGCGCCACAGAATCGGGCAATGACATTGTCTTTTTGCATGAACTCCAAGCTGGCCCTGCCAGTAAGAGTTATGGCGTGCAAGTGGCCAGATTGGCGGGCATGCCCACATCGGTGTTGAACCATGCACGTCACACTTTGACAGCACTGGAAGCCGGTGCCAATGAAAACCGCATTCAGGTAGACCTGTTTGCCCCGCCGCCTGAATCAGAGCATACCGGGCCATCTGCCTTGGAAGCCGCTCTGAATCAAATCGATCCCGATGCGCTCAGTCCCCGCGAAGCTTTAGAAGCCCTTTACAGTTTACAGCGCGTCTTAAAGCGTTCAGAAAATTGATCTGATGAACAACATCATTTTTTCGCACGGCAATGGTTTCCCAGCCAGCACTTACCGCAGTTTCACAAACGACTTAAGCCGAAGAGGTTTCAAAGTCTCTGCCATTGAAAAGTTTGGCCACGACCCTCTGTTTCCAGTCACCAGCAATTGGCCTTACTTGGTCCAAGAACTGGCAGATTTCGCAAAAAAAGCTGCTGATCAAACGGGCAGCAAGCCTTACCTCATTGGACACTCGCTAGGCGGACTTCTCAGTTTGATGTGCGCTTCCAAGCACCCTGACTTAACAGCGGGCGTGGTACTTCTTGATTCACCCGTCGTAGGTGGCTGGAAAGCCAGTGCGCTCAATCTGGTCAAGAAAACCAATTGGATTGGCTCTGTCAGTCCAGGTCGAATCAGCAAATCACGCCGGCAACATTGGCCCAACATTGAAGCCGTGATTGAGCACTTCCAACACAAGCGTGCATTTGCACACTGGCATCCTGAAGCACTCAGAGACTATGCAGAATTTGGCACTCGCGTCGAAAATAGCGAGCGTGTTTTAAACTTTGATCGCGTCATTGAAACGGCCATTTACAACACCTTGCCGCACAACTTGTCATCGATGCTCCAGCGTCAACCTCTCAGATGCAATGTGGCATTCATTGGCGGCACTCACTCTCGAGAAATGCGCCTTGTTGGCACTGAATTAACCGACAAAGTCTCTAAGGGCAGAGTGATGTGGCTGGATGGTTCTCACTTGTTTCCTATGGAAAAGCCCATTGCAACAGCCGCTGCAGTAGAAGCAGCCTTGCGAAACATGGGCGCGCATTGAAAAGCTTTTAGGTGCCCTTATGGCGCCCAGTCTACCAAGCCTGTCCAAGCTGTCGCCAGCACCACAATGCCAAAAGCAATGCGGTACCAAGCAAAAATTTCAAAGCTGTGAGTGGCGATGTACTTCAAGAGCCATCTCACACATATCCAAGCGCTGATGAAGGAAACCACCAAGCCTGTTGCAAACATGGGAATGTCTTCAACAGACAACAGCGAGCGTTCTTTGTAAAGGCTGTAGACGCCAGCACCAATGAGTGTAGGAATGGCCAAGAAGAATGAAAAATCAGTGGCCGCTTTGCGCGACAGACCCAGCAACATACCGCCAATGATGGTGGCCCCGCTACGACTGGTACCTGGAATCATGGCCAGACACTGAACGAGCCCCACCATCAAAGCGTCCCGGCCTCTCATGTCCTCGACTGTGCGAATGCGAACACTGGATGGCGGCCTTCTCTCTGCCCACAAAATAATGAAGCCCCCTAAGATGAAAGTGGTGGCCACCACCCACGGGGTGAACAAATGCTCTTTGATCAGCTTGCCAAACAGCAAGCCCAACACCACGGCCGGCATAAATCCAATGAACACATTGAGAACAAAGCGCTGAGCTTCGACTTGGTACCTGAATGCTTTGGCCGTACTTCGAATTTTTTCCCAATAAACCAGGATGACCGCAAAGATAGCGCCCGTTTGAATAGCAATGTCAAAAACCTTGGCTTTGTCATCGTCAAACCCAAGCAGTGCACCTGCCAAAATCAAATGGCCAGTCGACGATATGGGCAAAAATTCGGTCAAGCCTTCCACCACGCCCATGGCAGCGGCTTTGGCAAGCAACATTAAATCCACCAGTACTCCTTAGTTACCCTTCAATTATCACCTCAGAGAAGCCTCACATGGCGTCGACTGGCTCTAAAATCGCGCTATGAGCACAGCCAACGACAAAGTCAAGCCAGCAGACGCCTTACAGGACGTCCACAAGGTCAGTAATTTTTTACGTCAGATCATAGAGTCCGATCTGGCTCAGGGAACTTATGCGCAGCGCAAATGGGGTGGCTCTCCTGGCGACGCATCGCATCATGCTGCAGGCTCACTAGACCCTGCCAAAATTCGCACACGTTTTCCCCCAGAACCCAATGGCTATTTGCACGTGGGTCACGCCAAAAGCATTTGCTTGAACTTTGGCTTGGCGCGTGATTATGGTGGTGTCTGTCACATGCGCTTTGACGATACCAACCCAGAAAAAGAAGACACAGAATACGTCAACGCCATTTTGGATACAGTCAAATGGTTGGGCTTCAATTGGGATGCTCATGGCACTTCACATTTGTACCAAGCCAGCGACTATTTCGACTTCATGTACCGCGCCGCCGAGTTTCTCATTCAAGCCGGTTTGGCTTATGTCGATGAGCAATCTGCCGAAGACATGCGCACCCACCGTGGCGACTTCAATACACCCGGCAAGGACAGCCTGTTCCGCTCACGTTCGCGTGAAGAAAACTTGAATCGTTTCCGCGAAATGCGGGACGCCAAGCTTAACGATGGCGCCGCTGTGCTTCGCGCAAAAATTGACATGGCATCGCCCAACATCAACCTGCGCGACCCTGCCATCTACAGAATTCGAAGGGCGACGCACCACAACACAGGCGATACATGGTGCATCTACCCGATGTACACCTTTGCACACCCTATTGAAGATGCACTGGAGCAAATCACGCACAGCATTTGTACGCTTGAGTTTGAAGATCAACGACCTTTCTACGATTGGCTTCTCACTCGATTAAGCGAAAGCCATACCTTGTCAGATGGCACAGCCTTGCCTGCTTTGCTGGCTCAACCCAATCCAAAGCAATTCGAATTTGCCAGACTCAACCTCACCTACGTGATCACAAGCAAACGCAAGTTGGCTCAGTTGGTCAGCGAGCACAAAGTGAGCGGATGGGACGACCCCCGCATGCCGACCATTGTGGGTCTTCGCCGCCGCGGCTACACACCAGAGAGTTTGCAACTTTTTGCAGAGCGCATTGGCGTCACCAAAAGTGATTCATGGATTGACTACAGCACCCTTGAGGGTTGTTTGCGTGATGACCTAGACCCCAAGGCTGCGCGAGCCATGGCCGTACTCGACCCCGTTCAACTCACCATCTCAAATTGGGATGAACAGATGGGCGCCGGCACACTAGAGGCATGTCATGCACCCGTTCACCCCCATTACCCGGAGTTGGGGCAAAGGCACTTCAAATTTGGAAAAGCGCTTTGGATAGAACGTACAGACTACGAAGACACGCCGCCCAAGGGCTTCTTTCGCATGTTTCCTGGCAACAAAGTTCGTCTGAAATATGGCTATGTCATTGAGTGCACCGGCGCCAACAAAGATGCCAATGGCAAGGTGATCGAAGTGCTGGCGCAATTCATTCCAGACACCAAAAGCGGTACACCTGGCTCAGACAGTGTGAAAGTTAAAGGCGTGATGACTTGGGTGTCACAGGCTGATTCAGTTTCAGCTGAAGTGCGCTTGTATGACCGTTTGTTCACAGAAGCCCATCCAGATGCAGGTGGTAAAGACTTTTTAACCAGCTTTAACGCTGACAGCCTCAAAGTGATCAGCGCCTATGTAGAGCCTTCATTGGCGCAAAGTGCACCCGATGCCAAATTTCAATTTGAGAGACACGGTTACTTTGTCGCTGATCGCATCGACCATGCAGCCAACAAGCTGGTCTTTAACCGCTGCACGGGCCTGAAAGATACTTGGAGCAAGTAATTTGAAAAAGGCGCACCACTTGACAGTCCGTGCGCCTTCTTGCAGCTTGAATGTTAAGCACCAAGGCCAGCAGAATACAAACCTAAGGTACACAGAAAACCGATGAACCAAGCCAGTGAGCGAATCTTGTCTTGGTCAATCACATAGCATGCAATGTAGGCCACTCGTGCTGCTATGAATACGCCCGCATAAATATCAATGCGTGCCTGCGGTACTTGAGCATGCATGGCCACCAAAATGCCAATCGCATAAAACGGAAATGCCTCAAAACAATTGCCTTGCGCAGCATTGGCCCTGGCTCGATAGCCCGTTTGTTTCGCCAACCACTCTCGTGGATTGTGATTGTCGTAATTCTTCTGACCGGCTTTGGCAATACCGGCACAAACGATTGGCATCAAGCCCGCCACCAACAAAGAGGCAATTGCCATATTCATATTGAGATCTCTTTCTAGAATTAAACAATCTTCACACTCAAATTGGGCAATCGATCAATGTGCATCTCTATCACATCGCCACGAACGACGGGACCCACATTTTCTGGTGTACCCGAGTAAATGATGTCGCCAGGGAACAACTCAAAAGCTTCAGACAACTTGCTGATTTGTTCAGCGACTGACCATATCATGTTCTTCAAGTCGGAGTTTTGCTTCACCTGGCCGTTGACTTTGAGCCAAATACTGCCTTCAGTGAAATGACCAATAGCGGCCAATTTGTGCAAAGCACCAATGGGCGCAGACATGTCAAAGCTCTTGCCAATTTCCCAAGGCTTTTTCTCATCGCCCATGGCGCGCTGCAAATCTCTGCGCGTCATGTCGAGGCCCAAGGTATAGCCCCAAACCAATTCCAAAGCCTTTGCAACAGGAATGTTTCGCCCCCCCTTGCCCAAGGCTGCGACCAATTCCGCTTCGTAGTGGTAGTTTTTGGTCAGAGGTGGATAGGGATGGTTTGCGACCGTACCAGTGGCCACGTATTGAATAGCATCGGTTGGTTTTTGAAAGAAAAATGGCGGTTCACGGGTAGGGTCAGAGCCCATTTCTCGGGCATGCGCGGCATAGTTACGGCCAATACAGTAGATTCGGCGAACAGGGAACATTTCATCCGATCCCACGACAGGAATATAGATTTGAGGCACGTCAAAAGGGGTCTTGACCTTTTGTTGGGCAATGCCAGGGGTAGCGCATCCCAAAAGGGCCCCTGTTGACATCAATGCTGAGCCCTGGAAAAAATTCCGACGATCCATGCTTTTCTCCCTTGAATAAAGTTAAAAAGAGTATGCACGAAGGCCTAAACTCTGACATTGGCACAATCCCCAGTCTGGTCACTTAGAATTTGGGCTTATTCGGTTCCGTACAGGAAATTTTCATGTCTTTGCATTCGATTCGCGCTTACCTGCTAGTGATGGCATCAGCCCTACTTTTGGCAGCATGTGGCGGTAACTCCACTTCCCCAACACCGCCCCCCCCTGTTGGCGGCTTAAGTCTTGTCGCTGGAGACAGCCAGGTCACCGTGAGTTGGAAGGAAACTCCAGGGGTAGAGTACTGGATTTTCGCGGCACCTAACAACCCGAACCTGAGCTTGAGCAATTGGCTTGCCACAACAGGCTCTACCTACCGACTCAAGGTCACATCCCCCTTTGTGGTCAGTGGCCTGATCAATGGCACACCTTATTCATTTTTCATGACGGGCAGAATCAACAGCGGCCCTGGTGGAGAAGCCACCCCAACGATTGCAGCCACGCCTCGCTTAGCAGGCACCGAGTGGGCCACATCTGGCACCTTGAACACAGGCACGCCAACAGGCCTCGCTTATGGCAGCTACACAGACACTGCAAGCAATACAGTGCAATACACGTACTTGGCGGTAGGCAATGGCGGCAAAATGTTCAGAGCAACAGACTTGAACACATGGACAGCCATCACGCCCGTTGTCAGCGCTAACTTGAATGCTGTCGAATATGGCTTCGCCAAATTTATCGCAGTTGGCGCAGTGGGCAATATCCTTTACAGCACCGACACCAAAACTTGGACTCAGTCCGCCAAAATAAGCAATCAAAATTTGAACGCCGTTGCAGCCAGTACCAGCTTGGCCGTTGCAGTCGGTGACAACGGCACCATTGTGACCAGCAAGGATGCCATCACTTGGACAGTGGCTGCAAGTGTGCCAATTTCAACCAACCTGTATGGCGTCTCGTATACAAGCGCAGGCACCTGGGCTGCGGTCGGTGCTGCCGGCACCATTCTGACCAGCGGAGATGGCTTGACCTGGACAGCCCAAAACTCAGGCACTCAAGCCAACCTCAAAGCGGTGGGTTCGATTGCAACTGTCACGGCCAATTTGACCAGCAATCAATTCATTGCAGTTGGAGCCAATGGCACTATTTTGAGCAGCCCTGATGCCATTTCATGGACAGTCCAAAGTGCCAATACAAGTGCCAATTTCAATGCAATTTCATCTACCAATCAGTTCTTGGCAGTCGGTTCAGGCGGGACAGTTGTTACCAGCATGGATGGCATTACTTGGAAGTCGCAGGCCAGTCAATCTACGGCCAATCTCACCAATTTGTTAAGAGCTCAAAACATGTACATCGCTGTTAACAACTTGGGTGGCATCATTTACTCCAAATAAAACCAACTGAACTGCATCACTCTTGCTCCACAAAAAAGGCCTTCAAGTGAAGGCCTTTTTTTCAAGCATTAGCCTTCAATATGCAGTTCTTGAATTTTGCGAGTAATGGTGTTGCGGCCGATACCCAATTTGACAGCCGCTTCGATGCGACGTCCCCGGGTGGTGGCCAGTGCTGCTTGAATGAGCAAGGATTCAAAACGTTTGGTCAAAACGTCCCAGACATCTTGACGATCTGTGCCCAGCAGCTGCAAAGCTTCCACCTCTAACGCGCTCTCCCAGCCTGCATGTGCGCCTAAGTTAACCAGCGCGGGCGATGTACCGATGGCAACAGGAAGGGGTGTACTCTCCAAAGGTACAAATACTCCCGCTGCCATTGCAGCTTGAGGGCCTGCACTCAAGGAATGGTTGGGCGACAAAACTTCTGGCGGCAGGTCTTTGGCCTCAATCATTTGGGCTGGCGCCATCACAGTCAGCCAGTGGCAAATATTTTCGAGTTGGCGCACGTTGCCAGGGAAGTTAAAGTGTCCCAAAATTTCAAGCGCTTGATCTGAAATTCGCTTTGGCTCAACACCCAATTGCTGAGCACTTTGCAACAAGAAATGCTTGGTTAAAACTTGAACGTCTTCTCTACGTTCGCGCAATGCCGGCAAACGCAGACGAATGACATTCAGGCGGTGAAACAAGTCTTCACGGAAAACGCCTTCTTTAACACGCTGCTCTAAATCTTGGTGGGTGGCAGCAATGACTCGCACATTGGCCTTGACCGAAGTGTGCCCGCCCACTCTGTAAAAGTGTCCATCTGACAAAACGCGCAACAAGCGTGTCTGAAGATCAAAAGGCATGTCGCCAATTTCATCTAAAAACAGGGTGCCGCCTTCTGCTTGTTCAAACCTGCCACGGCGCGATGTTTGAGCGCCTGTAAAGGCACCTCTTTCATGTCCGAAGAGCTCACTCTCCAACAAATCTTTGGGAATGGCCGCCGTATTGATGGCCACAAAAGGGCCATTGGCTCTTGGAGAGTGCTTGTGCAATGCGCGCGCCACCAGCTCTTTGCCAGAGCCAGACTCGCCTGTGATCATGACCGTCACATTGCTTTGCGACAGTCGACCGATGGCTCTAAAAACATCCTGCATGGCAGGTGCTTGCCCAAGCATTTCTGGCGTAGCTGCCAAGAGTTCTTCGCCCACTTCCTCGCGCTGGCTCTCCTCTAAAGCGCGTCGAATGAGTTCAATGGCCTTTGGCAAGTCAAAAGGCTTGGGGAGGTATTCAAAAGCGCCATTTTGAAAAGCTGAAACGGCACTGTCCAAATCAGAAAAAGCCGTCATGATGATGACTGGCAAAGCAGGTAACTGCTGCTTGACTTGCGTCAATAAATCCAAGCCCGACCCACCTGGCATGCGAATGTCACTGACCAAGACCTGAGGACCGTCACTTCCGTCTTCTGCAGCCAAGGCAGCAAGAACTTCACGCGGATTGGTAAAGCTGCGTGTACTCAAGCCTTCGCGAAGGAGTGCCTTCTCTAAGACGAATCGGATGGATTGGTCATCGTCTACGATCCAGATAGGCTTCATGTGACTTAACTTTCTCTAAAAGGAATGCACTGTCTGCCATCAGATCAGGGCAAGGGAATCAAAATTTTGAAATCTGTTCGGCCGGGCACGCTTTCACACTCGATCATGCCGTGGTGCTGCTGAACGAAAGTCTGCGCCAAAGTCAGACCTAAGCCAGAGCCGCCTTCTCTTCCAGAAATCAGTGGAAAGAAAATTCGGTCCTTGATCGAGTCTGGAACACCAGGCCCGTTGTCAATGACATGCAATTCCAATGCCAGTCGATAGCGCTGTTTGCCAAAGGTCACTTGGCGGGTAATTCGCGTCTTGAAAGTCAGTTTCGCATCACCCTCGGTCACTCGATCTGACAAGGCCAAGGCCGCGTTGTGCGCGATGTTCAAAACGGCCTGAATAAGCTGCTCCCTGTCACCTCTGAATTCTGGGATGGAGGTGTCGTAGTCTCTAATGACTCGCAAGCCTCTGGGAAATTCAGCCACGATGAGTGAGCGCACCCGCTCACAAACTTCATGAATATTGACATCCCCCACCATGTGAGGCCTGCGATGAGGCGCTAGCAAGCGGTCGACCAAAGTTTGCAATCGATCGGCTTCACGGATGATGACCTGGGTGTACTCAGTCAGCTCCTTGGACTCCATTTCCATTTCGAGCAATTGAGCGGCACCGCGAATTCCGCCCAAGGGGTTCTTGATCTCATGGGCTAAATTTCGAATGAGCTCTTTGTTGGCTTGGGCCTGATCATTCAGCCGCTCTTCTCTGTCTTGCCGAGTTTGCTGCTGAATGGGCAACAATTCAATGATCACTTCATCGGAGTGATCGGACTGCGCCACAATCACATGAACGGGCAACGACTCTTCAGGATTAATGCGCAACAACTCGGCGTCGTAACGCAATGCCGCGAACTCGTTGGCCTTAGCGCCAGAAAGCGCATGCAGCAAAGGTTGGGGATCTGTAAAGAAATTCAAAAAGGATTCACCCTCCAAACTTCTTCTAGACTGTCCAATCACGTCCTCTAGTTCTGCGTTAACAAAGATGACAGTGCCATTGCTTTCCAATACGGCTATGGGGGTGGCTAACCAATCAAATGCATGAAAGCGATGATTTTTAGAAGCGTCTTCCAGCTTCGCCTTGCGACCTTGGGATACCGCATGAGGGGTAGAACTCAGTTTAGATTGCTTAGAAATATTCGCCATCTGAATTTCACTTGGTTTGCACGGAGGCCAAATTGGATGGGTGACGTGATAACTCTCTTTTCAAAGCCATCAGGTCACGGGCCATTCGCTCAATTTGGGTTTGCATTTCAGAAGCGCGGCGTTTGTATTGCGGGTTTTGCAAAGTCTCGCCATCTTGAAGGGCCGGTTGACCTCCGTTGAAAATTCGCACCATTTCGGCGTGACGAGCACTTAATTTCTGCCACTCATCCTCCAAAACAGTGCGTGCTTGCGTATTTCGTTGGTGCACCTCTTGAGGGTTGTTTGGCGGGATCGAAATTGGTTCAACAAGCTTGTCAGAAACCGTTGATGCAGTCTTTGGAGACTGGCCATTTTGAACACGCGTTCCCTCGATCTGAGTCGGTTTTGAAATCAATAGTTTTTGGCACTGACTGGGATCATTCGGCTGATTGGTGATTTCTTGACCACACTTGTAAACAGTTTGATCGGCAAAAGCAATACCGGCACTCAATGGCAATGCCATGAGCAGCATGTGCCATTGAAATTTCACCGACCGAAAGCTCAAATTCATGGATCAAAAATCTTTCCTGAATGAAAAAGGACGGCCTGAGCCGTCCTTTTAGGGGTCGGGCTCAGCTGCCCAAACTTGCTGCAAATTACAGTGAGTAATACATCTCGTATTCGATGGGGTGCACAGCTTGTCGGAAGCGTGTGACTTCGCCCATTTTCAATTCAATGTAAGCGTCAATCATGGAGTCTGTGAACACGCCACCTTTTGTGAGGAAGGCACGGTCTTTGTCCAAATACTCGAGGGCTTGGTCCAAGCTATGGCAAACGGTTGGCACCAATGCATCTTCTTCAGGAGGCAAATGGTACAAATCTTTGGTAGCAGCCTCGCCTGGATGGATCTTGTTTTCCACGCCGTCCAAACCAGCCATCATCAGTGCAGAGAAGCACAGGTAAGGGTTGGCCATTGGATCTGGGAATCGCGCTTCAATGCGGCGACCTTTGTCAGAAGCAACGTAAGGAATACGGATGGAAGCAGAACGATTGCGGCTTGAGTAAGCCAACTTCACAGGCGCTTCAAAACCAGGCACCAAACGCTTGTAGCTGTTGGTGGTGGGGTTGGTGATGGCGTTCAAGGCACGTGCGTGCTTGATGATGCCGCCAATGTAGTACAGCGCGAAGTCTGACAAACCTGCGTAGCCATTGCCAGCGAACAAGTTCTTGCCGTCTTTCCAGATGGACTGGTGAACGTGCATGCCAGAACCGTTGTCACCGACCAAAGGCTTGGGCATGAAAGTCGCAGTTTTGCCGTAGGCGTTGGCCACGTTCCAAACCACGTACTTCAATGTTTGAGTCCAGTCAGCGCGCTGCACCAAGGTGCTGAAGCGTGTGCCGATTTCGTTTTGACCAGCGCCAGCCACTTCGTGGTGGAACACTTCAACAGGAATGCCCATGCCTTCAAGAATCAAGGACATTTCAGCGCGCATGTCTTGCGTACTGTCAACGGGAGGAACTGGGAAGTAGCCACCTTTAACCGTAGGTCGGTGGCCGCGGTTACCGCCTTCCATTTTCGTGCCGCTGTTCCATGGTGCTTCGTAGTCGTCGATCTTGAAGAACGAACCGGACATGTCGCTGCCGAAACGAACGTCGTCGAACAAGAAGAATTCTGGCTCGGGTCCGAAGTAAGCTGTATCGCCCAAACCGGATGCCTTCAAATAGGCCTCAGCGCGCTTGGCAATAGAACGGGGGTCACGGTCGTATGCTTTGCCATCACCTGGCTCCAGCACATCGCAACCCAAGATCAAAGTAGTTTCTTCAAAGAAAGGGTCAATGTTGGCAGTGATCGGATCGGGCATCAACAACATGTCGGAGGCTTCGATGCCTTTCCAGCCGGCAATGGAAGAACCG
>CAIODE010000447.1 GCA_903856875.1 uncultured Burkholderiales bacterium | reverse complement strand
TGCTTGACCCTCGACCAGAGTTGGGTCAAATGGTCAACATGGTCGAGCAAGGTTTCCAATTGTCTGAAGCTTCCAACATGCCCGTCATGATGGAACTTCGCATTCGGGCGTGTCATGTGCGCGGACAGTTTGTGGCCAAAACAAACCAAGCGCCCTTGCTTTCGAAAAAGAATTTGATTGCCGAACCCGCTGGTTTTGATTACATGCGATTGGCACATCCGCCTGTGACGTTTGCGCAAGAAAAACGCAAAGTGGCGCACAGGCTGCCTGCAGCGCGTGAGTTCATTCATGCCAATGGCTTGAACGAACATTTCCCTGGCACTCAGCACAAGCATTTGGGTTTGATTGTGCAAGGCGGCCTTTACAACACGCTCATTCGGGCGCTTCAGCAATTTGATTTGTCAGATGCGTTTGGTGTCTCAAGCCTGTCCATTTTGGTCTTGAACGTGACTTATCCTTTGGTGCCCACTGAGCTCATTGATTTTTGCAAAGACAAGTCGGCTGTGCTGTTGCTGGAAGAGGGACAACCAGAATACATTGAGCAAGAGTTGGCACTCATGCTGCGCCGTTTGGATTTGCAAACGCCTTTGCATGGTAAAGACATGTTGCCCTCTGGTGGGGAATATACGGCTGAGGTCATGGCCGAAGGCTTGCTGAATTTTCTCAGTCGACATGAGCCAAGCGCCGTACCTTCAACAACGCAAGCATGGTTGGAAGGCAATACCAAAAGGCGCCAAGAAGTGCAAACAATGTTGGGAGTACCAATTCCCGCTCGGCCACCCAGCATGTGCATTGGATGCCCCGAGCGTCCCGTTTTCTCTGCTTTGAAATTGGCGCAAGAAACAGTAGGCCCTGTGCATGTATCGGGTGACATTGGTTGCCATGCTCTGGCCACGTTTGAGCCATTTTCTGTAGGCCATTCCATTTTGGGATACGGCATGAGTTTGGCCAGCCGTGCGGGCGTTTCCCCGCTCATGAAACGGCGTGTTTTGTCGGTCATGGGCGATGGCGGCTTTTGGCACAACGGTTTGCTCACGGGTGTACAAAGCGCACTTTTCAATGGCGACGATGCTGTTTTGCTGATCTTTAAAAATGGCTATACCTCTGCCACTGGAACACAAGACATCATCAATACGCCCACTGAATTGTCCAAAGACGCTATTAGCGACAAGCGGGAAAGTGTTGTGCATACCAACCGTGTGATTGAATCCACCTTAAAGGGGCTGGGTGTCAAATGGTTGAAAACAGTTCACACCTATGAAGTTGCCGAAATGCAGGCCACGCTCACAGAGGCCTTCACCACCGATTTTCAGGGGCTGAAGGTCATTGTGGCCGAGGGTGAGTGCCAGTTAGAGAGGCAGCGACGCATCAAGCCATGGCTGGCTTCTTTGTTGGCAAAAGGCAAGCGCGTTGAGCGTGTGAAGTATGGCGTCGACGAAGACGTTTGTAATGGTGATCATGCTTGCATCCGGCTCTCGGGTTGCCCAACCCTTACTTTGAAGGACAATCCCGACCCTTTGAAAGTTGATCCTGTTGCCACTGTCATTGATGGTTGTGTGGGTTGCGGTTTGTGCGGAGAAAACGCGCATGCAGCTACTTTGTGCCCCTCTTTTTACCGTGCTGAAGTGGTTCAAAATCCCAGTCCTTGGGAGCGCATTGGCGCTCGTCTTCAGACATGGATGACTCGTTTTTTACAACCTGCCTGATGGCACCCCAATAGATATCAACATGACTCAAGCTGTATCGATCTTGTTGTGTGCATTAGGTGGTGAAGGCGGCGGCGTCTTGGCCGATTGGTTGGTGGACGTTGCGCGCATCGCCGATTACCCTGCACAAGCCACTTCTATTCCTGGTGTGGCGCAGCGCACGGGCGCCACCACTTACTACCTTGAAATTTACCCTGTTTCAAATGGCCAACTCAAGGGCCAAAAACCTGTGCTGGGTTTGAATCCTTTGCCAGGTCGATTGGATGCCTTAATTTCTTCTGAGTTGTTAGAAACTGCTAGGCAAATTGGCAATGGTTTTGCATCGTCAGACCGCACTTGCGTCATCAGCTCATCTTCGCGAGCCCTCACCACCGCTGAGAAAATGGTCATGGGCGATGGTCGTCGGCAAGAAGCACCCTTGCTAGATGTGATTTCTGCCAACAGCTTAAGACACCATGTGCTTGACATGGCCAGTCTGTGTCAGGAAGCGGGCACCATGGTCAGCGCTGTCATGTTGGGGGCCATAGCGGCCAGCGGTTTGCTGCCTTTCGAACGTCGGCATTATGAAACTGTGTTGTCTGGCAACAGCGCTGCTGCCAAAGCCAGTTTGCGTGGATTTTCATTGGCATTTGATCGAGTCAGTCTGCAGCGTGAACAAGCGCAGTATGTTGAAAAAGTTTTAGCACCTGCTGCGCCAAAGGCCAGTTTGGTGTTTAGTTTGCCAACTCAAGTGGCACAGCAATTTCCAAAGCACACGCACGAACTCTTGGCCTTGGCATTTGATCGATTGGTCCAATACCAAAACGAAAACTATGCACAACTCATGGTGACGCGCTTGTTGAAGTTAAAAGCCATTGAACTGGCCAGCTCTGGCCCATCTGCCGATTGCCCAGTCACCACAGAAACCATTCGATGGTTGGCTTTGTGGATGGCTTTTGACGACATCATTCAGGTGGCGCATCTGAAAAGCAAAGCAACGCGTTGGCAACGCGTGTCAGCAGAAGTGAAACTCAAAGAGGGCGAGTTGCTGAAAGTCTTTGACCACTTTAAGCCAGGCGTGCCAGAGATTGCAGCCATGCTGCCGTCTTCTTGGGCTCAGGGTTTATTGAGGTGGGACCGTGCACGCATTTTGAAGGGCAAGGCTGCGTGGTCAATGCCTATTAAGTTGGCTCGTCACTCCGTTTTGGGCCTTGTGAGTTTGCGCATTTTGGCGGCCATGCGTGCACTGCGGCCTGTAGGCAGTCGCTATGCCACCGAACAATCGCTTATTGAAGAATGGCTTGAAGGCATTGGACAAGCTTGCCTTCGCTCGTCTGCAGTGGCTTTGGAGGTTGCACGGTGTGGGCAATTAATCAAGGGCTACGGCAGCACCAATGAACGCGGCAAAGACAACCTGCTTCATATTTTGCGAACGGTTTGTCAACCTGCAACTGACAAATCTGTTGATGCACAAGCGGCAGTTGTGGC
>CAIODE010000446.1 GCA_903856875.1 uncultured Burkholderiales bacterium | reverse complement strand
CATTGATATTAAAAGAATAAATAAATGTCTTGTATAAGATATGAAATATTTCATAAGTCTTCTATAAGACTTAGAATTTCCTCGGTGCCAAAGATTTTTAAAGTCTTCTTTGGTCTCAACATCAACCACCTCGAAGGAAATCGTCATGCCACAAAATATCGTTGAACAACTCAGCCGTGAACAGCAAATCGCCGCTTTGGAAAAAGATTGGGCCACCAACCCCCGTTGGAAGGGCATCAAACGCGGTTACGCCGCTGCAGATGTCGTGCGTTTGCGAGGTTCTTTCCCGATTGAGCATACTTTGGCGCGGCGTGGTGCTGAAAAGTTATGGGACCTGCTTCACAACGAACCCTATGTGAATTGCTTGGGCGCACTGACCGGTGGTCAAGCCATGCAGCAAGTGAAGGCAGGCATCAAGGCCATCTACTTGTCTGGTTGGCAAGTGGCTGCTGACAACAACTCCAACGCTTCCATGTACCCCGATCAATCCCTGTATCCAGTGGACTCCGTGCCAAAGGTGATTGAGCGCATCAACAACAGCTTTCGCCGTGCTGATGAGATTCAATGGTCCAAAGGCACCAACCCTGGCGACAAAGATTACACAGACTACTTCGCACCCATCGTTGCAGATGCAGAAGCTGGTTTTGGGGGGGTGCTCAATGCTTTCGAATTGATGAAGGCCATGATTGCCGCAGGTGCAGGTGGCGTTCACTTTGAAGACCAATTGGCATCTGTGAAGAAGTGCGGTCACATGGGCGGTAAGGTTTTGGTGCCCACCATCGAGGCTTGCCAGAAATTGATCGCTGCCCGCATGGCTGCTGACGTTTGCGGCGTGCCTACTTTGGTCATTGCACGCACAGATGCTGAAGCTGCCGACTTGCTGACCAGCGACTATGACGAAAACGACAAGCCTTTCCTAACGGGTGAGCGCACCGCTGAAGGCTTCTACAAAACCAAAAAAGGCATGGATCAAGCCATTAGCCGTGCGGTGGCTTATTCGGATTACGCCGACTTGGTGTGGTGTGAAACTGGCACGCCGGATTTGGAATTTGCACGCAAGTTCGCTGAAGCTGTTCACAAGAAGCACCCTGGCAAAATGTTGGCCTACAACTGCTCACCTTCTTTCAATTGGAAGAAAAACTTGGACGATGCCACCATCGCCAAATTCCAAAAAGAATTGGGTGCCATGGGTTACAAATACCAGTTCATCACATTGGCGGGCATTCACTCGATGTGGTACAGCATGTTTGACTTGGCGCAAGCCTACGTTCAACGCGGCATGTCGGCCTATGTTGAAAAAGTGCAAGAGCCTGAATTTGCAGCTCGCGATCGCGGCTATTCCTTCGTGTCGCACCAGCAAGAGGTGGGTACCGGTTACTTCGACGAGTTGACCACCGTCATTCAAGGCGGCCGCTCTAGCGTGACAGCTTTGACTGGTTCTACTGAAGAAGAACAGTTTCATTGATCGAAAACACCTCAGGCACAGCGTAAAATAGGGCCTGAGCGTTTGAAAACGCGGCAAATGCCGCGTTTTTCATTTCTGGCGCCTTCACGGTGCCTTCTTTTTTTCAGTTCGAACATGGTTCAGATCACACTTCCAGACGGTTCATTGCGTGAATTTCCCGGTCCCGTCACCGTGGCAGAGGTTGCCGCCTCCATTGGCGCTGGCTTGGCCAAAGCGGCCTTGGCTGGCAAAGTCGATGGCAAAGTGGTGGACACGAGTTTCAGCATTGCCAGCAACGCCCAGTTGGCTATCATCACGGCCAAAGATGCCGATGGCCTTGAGGTGGTGCGTCACTCAACTGCTCACTTGTTGGCTTATGCCGTCAAAGATTTGTACCCCGATGCACAGGTCACCATTGGCCCAGTCATTGAAAACGGTTTTTATTACGACTTTTCCTACAGCCGTCCTTTCACCTTGGAAGATTTGGCCGCCATTGAAAAGCGCATGACCGAATTGGCCAACAAAGACGAGCCTGTGCTGCGCCGAGTGTTGCCACGTGATGAGGCTGTGGCTTATTTCAAAGGTCTGGGCGAGCACTACAAAGCAGAAATCATTGGCAGCATTCCTTCCAATGAAGCTGTGAGTTTGTACAAAGAAGGCGCGTTTGAAGATTTGTGCCGCGGCCCTCACGTGCCCAGCACCGGCAAGCTCAAACACTTCAAACTCATGAAGCTTGCGGGCGCTTATTGGCGCGGCGACAGCAAAAACGAAATGCTCCAACGCATTTACGGCACGGCATGGACCAGCAAAGAAGATTTACAAAACCACCTGACCCAGTTGGAGGAGGCTGAAAAGCGCGATCACCGCAAATTGGGACGCGAACTCGATTTGTTCCACATCGATGAGCACGCGCCAGGCTTGGTATTCTGGCATCCAAAGGGCTGGACTGTTTGGCAAAAAGTTGAGCAGTACATGCGCGCGGTTTACCAAGACAACGGCTACCTGGAAGTGAAGGGTCCGCAGATCATCGACAAATCCTTGTGGGAAAAAACAGGTCACTGGGACAAGTACCGCGACAACATGTTCACCACTGAGTCTGAAAAGCGCGATTACGCTTTGAAGCCCATGAACTGCCCCGGACACATTTTGATTTTCAAGCAGGGCATGAAGAGCTACCGCGATTTGCCGCTGCGCTATGGTGAGTTCGGTCAGTGCCACCGCAACGAGCCCACAGGCGGCTTGCACGGCATCATGCGTGTGCGCGGATTTACCCAAGACGATGGCCACATCTTTTGTACAGAAGACCAAATCTTGCCTGAGAGCGTCAACTTCACCACGCTCTTGCAAAAGGTCTATAAAGACTTTGGCTTCACCGACATCATCTACAAAGTGGCCACTCGGCCTGCACAGCGCATTGGCTCGGATGAAATTTGGGACAAAGCCGAGCATGCACTCATGGAAAGCTTGCGCGCTTCCAATTGTGATTTTGAAATCTCTCCGGGAGATGGGGCCTTCTACGGCCCCAAAATTGAATACACCCTCAAAGACGCCATTGGCCGGCAATGGCAGTGCGGCACCATTCAGGTTGACTTCTCTATGGCCGAGCGCCTAGATGCCGAGTATGTGGGGGAGGATGGTAGCCGTCATCGGCCCGTTATGCTGCACCGAGCCATTGTGGGCAGCATGGAGCGTTTCATCGGAATTTTGATCGAACAGCATGCTGGCGCCTTGCCTGTTTGGCTGGCCCCCATTCAGGTAATTGTGTGCAACATTACCGATTCTCAGGCCGATTACTGTCGCGAAATTGCCCAAAAAATGCAAAAACTAGCGGGAAATCAAGGCCTTAGGGTCGATTTAGACCTCCGAAACGAGAAAATCACGTATAAAATACGCGAGCATTCAATGCAGAAGCCGCCTTATATCCTTGTCGCTGGCGACAAAGAAAAGGCTGCAGGTACTGTCGCGGTTCGCGCCCGGGGTAACAAAGACCTCGGTGTCATGTCTGTTGATGCGTTCATTGAACTCATCCAATCAGACATTGAATCTAAAGTTTGAAGGTATTTTCCGATTGCTTTAGTTTGACGCTTGCTCGTCGGTTTGGGCTGCCTTGTGCAGTTATTTTTTAAAGGATTTGAACCATCGCTACCACTGAATTTCGTGACCGCCGTCAGCGCGAAGAGCGTAAGCATCGCCTGAACCGTGAAATCTCTTTCCCTGAGGTCCGTTTGTCCGGACCAGAGAACGAACCACTGGGTATTGTTTCTTTGGCAGATGCCTTGCGCATGGCAGGAGAGTTGGATGTTGATCTGGTTGAAATTGCAGCCACAGCAACACCCCCAGTTTGCAGACTAATGGACTACGGCAAGTTCAAATACCAAGAACAAAAACGTGCTGCCGAAGCCAAAGCCAAGCAGACGGTCATTGAAATCAAGGAAATTAAATTCCGACCTGGTACCGATGACGGTGATTACAACATCAAGATGCGCAACATCCGCCGATTTTTGGCAGATGGTGACAAGTGCAAAGTGACCTTGCGTTTTCGCGGTCGCGAAATTACCCACCAAGAGTTGGGCATGGCACTGTTGCAGCGTATTCGCGATGACTTGGGCGATCTGATTGTGGTTGAGCAGTTTCCAAAGTTGGAAGGCCGCCAAATGATCATGATGATTGCACCAGGTCGAAAAAAACCGGCTGGTAAAACAGCCAACGAAGCGGCTTCGGCAGCTTCGGAGTGAAACAGCTGTTCACTTCGGTGAATGGCTGATGAAAAGTGTCTCGGGGCCAACAAGGCTGCAAGGAGTTTGCAGACGCCTCACGAGCACAAATTAAGGAGCAGTCAAATGCCCAAAATGAAGACCAAAAGCAGCGCTAAAAAGCGCTTCCGTGTTCGTCCTGGTGGTACCGTCAAACGCGGTCAAGCCTTCAAGCGTCACATCTTGACGAAGAAGACAACCAAGAACAAACGTCACCTCCGTGGATCAGTAGGCGTGCATGAGACCAACATGGGTCACATGGCACAAATGCTGCCTTCGGCTGGCCTGTAATTCACTGACGAACAAGGAGAAAATATGCCTCGCGTAAAACGTGGTGTTACGGCAAGAGCCCGTCACAAAAAAGTATTGGCCCTGGCCAAAGGTTTCCGCGGCCGCCGCGGTAATGTCTTCCGCATCGCTAAACAAGCGGTGATGAAGGCCGGTCAGTACGCCTACCGCGACCGTCGTGCCAAGAAACGTGTATTCCGCCAGTTGTGGATCGCTCGTATCAATGCAGCGGCTCGTGAATGCGGCATGACCTATAGCCAATTCGCCAACGGCCTGAAAAAGGCTGCCATCGAAATCGACCGTAAAGTGTTGGCGGACATCGCCGTGCACGACAAGGCCGCTTTTGCTGGTATCGTGAACCAAGTCAAGGCCAGATTGGCCGCAGCTTAAGTACTCACGCAGTCGATATCACAGTCGATCAAGGGGTTGAGGCTTGCGAAGGCTTCAATCCTTTTTTCATTTTGAATTTAAGCTCCTTTTAAAGTTCCCACCATGACCGAGTTGGACAGTTTGGTTGAAGCGGCCAGCGCCAGTTTTGCACAGGCCCAAACCCCCGCCGATCTTGAAAATGCCAAAGCCTTGTATTTGGGCAAGTCAGGCCGCATCACCGAAATGATGAAGGGCATGGCTGCATTGAGCGTTGAAGAAAAGAAAAGCTTCGGTGCTGCAGTCAACATGGCCAAGCAGGGTATTGAAGCAGCACTCACAGCGCGCCGCCAAGCTTTGGCCGATGCAGAGCTGTCGGTTCAACTGAAAGCAGAAGCTTTCGACGTGTCATTGCCAGGACGCCCCCTCACACAAGGCGGCCTGCACCCCGTTTCTCTCACTTTAGAACGCATTGAGCAAATCTTTGGCTCCATGGGTTTTGAAGTGGCGCAAGGCCCTGAAATTGAAACCGATTGGTTCAACTTCACGGCCTTGAACACACCTGAAGATCATCCAGCACGCTCCATGCACGACACCTTCTACGTTGAAGGTGGTCATCTGCTGCGCACGCACACCAGTCCCATGCAAATTCGCCATGCTGTGCAACACGTGAAGCGTTACAAATCACAGTTGGATGCAGGGCAGGGCATGCCCGAAATTCGTGTCATTGCACCTGGCCGTACTTACCGTGTAGACAGCGACGCCACACACTCGCCCATGTTTCACCAATGCGAAGGTTTGTGGATTGGCGAGAACGTCAGTTTCAAAGATTTGAAAGTGGTGTTCACAGATTTCTGCCGCACGTTTTTTGAAAGCGATGACTTGGTTTTGCGCTTTCGTCCCAGCTTTTTCCCTTTCACAGAACCCAGTGCAGAAATTGACATTCAATTCCAAACCGGTCCCTTGGCCGGTCGCTGGTTAGAAGTGGCGGGCTCTGGTCAAGTGCACCCTAATGTGGTTCGCAATATGGGCCTTGATCCTGAAAAATTCATTGGCTTTGCCTTTGGCATGGGCCCAGATCGTCTCACCATGCTCAGATATGGCGTCAATGATTTGCGCTTGTTCTTCGATGGCGACGTTCGTTTCTTGAGTCAATTTCAATAATTAAAGACCATGCAATTTCCTGAATCCTGGCTGCGTGAGTTTTGCAACCCACCCCTTACGACCGAACAACTCGCCGAAACCCTCACCATGGCGGGCTTGGAGGTTGAAGAACTGCAAGCTGTTGCGCCACCATTTTCCAGTGTCGTCATTGGTGAAATCAAAAGTGCAGAGCAGCACCCCAATGCCGATCGCTTGCGCGTTTGCCAAGTCGATGTCGGCCAAGCTACGTTGCTCAACATCGTGTGTGGTGCGCCCAACGCACGCGTAGGCATTCGCATTCCTTGTGCCATGGTGGGCGCTGAGTTGCCTCCTGGCGAAGATGGCAAACCTTTCCAGATCAAAGTGGGCAAACTGCGCGGTGTAGAAAGCCAGGGCATGTTGTGCTCAGCCAAAGAACTCAAAATTGCGGACGATCATGGCGGCTTGTTAGAGTTGCCCGCCGATGCACCTGTTGGTGAAAACATTCGCACTTATTTGAAGTTGGACGATACGCTGTTCACACTCAAACTCACGCCCAATTTGGCTCATTGCTTGAGCGTCTTCGGCATTGCCCGCGAGGTATCTGCTTTAACAGGCACGCCCTTGAAAGCGCCCCAATTCAAAACACTCTCGGCACAAGTGCCAGACAAATTGCCTGTGTCAGTCCAAGCCACTGACTTGTGCGGCCGATTCAGCGGCCGGGTGGTCAAGGGTGTCAATCCCAAAGGCCAAACACCCGCATGGATGGTGGACCGTTTGGCACGATGTGGTCAACGCAGTGTGAGCCCTTTGGTGGACATTTCAAATTACGTGATGTTTGAGTTTGGCCGTCCCTCGCATATTTTTGACCTCAACAAAATTCATGGCGGTTTGCAAGTTCGCTGGGGCCGTGCCGAAGAATCACTCAAGCTGCTCAATGGCAATACAGTCACGGTTGACGACAAAGTGGGTGTGATTGCAGACGACTCTCAAGTGGAGTCCTTGGCCGGCATCATGGGTGGCGATGCCACTGCAGTGTCTGATGACACGCAAAACATTTACATCGAAGCAGCGTACTGGTGGCCTAAGGCCATAGCAGGCCGCTCACGCCGTTACAACTTTTCAACCGACGCGGGCCATCGCTTTGAGCGCGGTGTCGATCCTGAAAGCACGGTTGACCACATTGAGCGCATTACCCAATTGGTGATTGATATTTGCGGCACGCCTGTCACTCAAATCGGCCCAGTGGACGATCAAAAGTTGAACATGCCTGTTCGCAAGCCCGTCACATTGCGTGTGGCGCGTGCCAACAAAGTCATCGGCATGGCCTTGAGCCAGAAGCAATGTGCCGATGCACTGCGTGGTTTGGGTTTTGAAGTTTCAGAAACAGAAGGCTTGATCACGGTCAATCCTCCCAGCTGGCGCTTCGATCTGGAAATTGAAGAAGACCTCATTGAAGAGGTGGCACGCATGGTGGGTTACACCCAATTGCCCACCACGCCGCCCTTGGCGCCCATCACGGCCAAGATTCGAAAAGAAAATGTGCGCGGCCCGTTTGCGGTGCGTCGCAGCTTGGCAGCGCTTGGTTATCAAGAAACCATCAACTTCAGCTTTGTTGAAGAAAGCTGGGAGCACGAACTGGCGGGTAACCCCAACCCGCTCAAATTGCTCAACCCCCTTGCCAGTCAAATGAGTGTGATGCGCACCAGTCTGCTCGGGTCTTTGTTGCAAGTGGTGAAGTTCAACCTCGATCGCAAAGCCGATCGCGTGCGTGTCTTTGAATTGGGACGGGTGTTTTTACGCGATGCCTCGGTGAAAGATTCAGACACCACCGTTGAAGGCTTGAATCAGCCTATGCGTGTGTCGGGCGTGGCTTATGGGCCTGTGTCTTCCACTTCATGGGGTGGCAAGGTTCGCAACGTCGATTTCTTTGACGTGAAAGGCGAGGTCGAAGCTTTGCTGGCGCCCGCCAAGCCGGTATTTGCGTCGGCCGAGCATCCTGCCATGCACCCTGGGCGGTGTGCACAAGTTTTCTTGCATGGCAATGTCATTGGCCATGTGGGTGAGTTGCATCCTCGTTGGCGCCAATCATGGGACCTGCAACAGGCGCCTATTCTGTTTGAACTTGATTTGGAGGCGGTCCTTCAAAGAGAAGTGCCAGTGGCGCAGGGCGTTGCAAAATTCCAAGCGGTTGAGCGAGACATTGCAGTGGTGGTCGCAGAAAAAGTCACGCATGCTGAATTGATCGCAGCTGTTCTCGATGCGCCTACAGCGGGTCTTCTTCGGAGTGCGGTCTTGTTTGATGTGTTTCGTCCTCAGGCCACCCTTGGCGTAGAAAAAAGTTTGGCTGTGCGACTGGTCTTGAACAGTGACGAAGCCTCATTGACAGATGTGCAAATTGAATCCACAGTCAAGTCTGTGTTGAATCACTTGGCATTGAAGTTAGCAGCCCGTTTGCGCACTTAATGCTTGCCTGAAAGTGGATATGAATTTTTCTGTTGAAAGCCTCGAAACGCCAGCCCTCACCAAGGCCCACCTGGCTG
>CAIODE010000445.1 GCA_903856875.1 uncultured Burkholderiales bacterium | reverse complement strand
TGGATCAATTATCGGCAAAAGCCAGTGCCTTGAGAGCTTTGGAACAAGTAGAAATTCCTGCAGCCCAACAGCGGTTTCAAGAGTACCCCCATCAACTTTCAGGCGGAATGCGGCAACGCGTCATGATTGCCATGGCCATGATCTGCAAGCCGCAATTGCTGATTGCCGATGAACCCACGACGGCATTGGATGTCACCATTCAAGCTCAAATTTTGAATCTCATGGCCAGACTGCAAAAAGACACGGGCATGTCCATGCTTTTCATCACACACAATCTGGGCGTTGTTGCGCACCATGCTCAGCGCGTAGCCGTCATGTATGCCGGGCAAATTGTGGAGCAAGGCTCTGTGGCCGATGTTTTTTCCCACACACAGCATCCCTATACAAAAGGTCTGCTGGCTTGCCTGCCAGGCAGAGCCCGACAGCTGTCAAAGCGAACAGGGCAACGTGTTGCACTTCTAGACATTCCTGGGCAAGCGCCTTCGATGGCCATCACACCCAAAGGATGCTCTTTTGCACCACGCTGTCATGCTTGTTTTGAAAAATGCCTTCAGTCTTTACCAGAATGGCGTGGCCTACCTGCACACACTTCGCTGTGCCATTTAGAGGCCCGTTCATGACAGCCTCCCCTTCAAGCGCATCCAACATGCTGAATGTTGAAGCCTTAAGCGTTGAATTTGGCAAAGGCGAAAAGCGTGTTCGCGCAGTAGCCAATGTCAGCCTGACTATTCAAGCTGGTCAGACCGTAGGGCTGGTTGGAGAGTCGGGCTCTGGTAAAAGCACTCTAGGCCGCGCTGTCATTAACTTGATTCCCATCAAGCAGGGCTTGGTTCAATTCAAGGGGCAAGCCATTCAAGGCTTATCTGTCTCTGACATGAGGCCTCTTCGCCGTCAAATGCAAATGATTTTTCAAGATCCCAGCCTAAATCCCAGACAGCGTGTGGGCGAGATGTTGAATGAAGTTTTAGAAACTCATGGCCTGCACAAAGGCATCCTTCGCACACCACGGATCCATCAACTGTTTCAATTGGTGGGCTTGAATCCAGAGCACGCCTCACGTTTTCCGCATGAATTTTCTGGCGGGCAAAAACAACGCTTGGGTATAGCGCGAGCCCTTGCAGCAGAACCTCAGTTTATTGTGGCAGATGAACCTTTGTCTGCGCTTGACATGTCCATTCAAGCGCAAATTGTGAATCTCTTGATAGAGCTGAAATCAAGTTTAGGTCTCACTATTCTTTTCATCTCGCATGATTTAGATGTGGTGGAGTATGTGTGTGACCATGTCGTGGTGATGTATCTGGGCCACGTCATGGAAACGGCGCCAACAGATGTTTTATTTTCCAAGCCATTGCACCCTTACACAAAAGCATTGTTGGCGGCAGCGCCTATTCCAGACCCCAGCCAGCCGGCCCCGCAGGTGGTTCTGCATGGAGAGCCTCCAAGCCCCATGAGCCCACCTTCAGGTTGCGTCTTTAGAACGCGCTGTTTGCATGCCACCGAACAATGCTCACGTCAAACACCTGCGTTGACACCAATGGGTGCACACCATTCAGTGGCGTGCATTCGACTCTCTGAAATTTAAGCGATCACCATCATGCAACTCAATGCCAGCTTCAAAGGATTCCCAGGCCATCTTGCCCCTGTTGAATTATCAGAGGTGGGCGCACAAGCTTGGCACATTTTGCGAGGCGACTTACCCTTCCCTTTGGCCATCATCAAAGCATCCTCTTTGAATCACAACTTGCATTGGATGCAAAATTTTTGCAAAGAACGCGGCCTAGACATCGCCCCACACGGCAAAACAACCATGTCTCCTGAGTTGTATGCCATGCAAATTAAGGCCGGGGCTTGGGGCATCAGTTTTGCAACCGTTTTCCAAGCCGGCATGGGCGCTAGGCATGGCGTGAAGCGCATCATCATTGCCAACCAGGTTTACCAGTCTCCAGACTTAGACGCTTTGGCCCTGTTGCTTGCGACACACTCCGACTTAAGCGTTTATTTTTTAGTCGATTCAGTGGCTCAAATTGAGGCCATTCAGCATTGGCGCGCCATTCGACAATCAAAAACTACCTTCACAGTTCTCCTAGAACTGGGCATTGATGGCAAACGCACTGGCTGCAGAGACCCTGAGCAAGCACTGGCCTTGGCGCGTCTCATTAAGTCAACTCAAGGTCTTCAACTGTGTGGCATTGAATCCTACGAAGGTGCGTTGGCCACCTGCGACCATGTGCACGATCAAACGAAAGTCGCTGCTTTGATGCAGCGAATTCAGGCACTGGCCATTGCATGCGAAGAGGAGAACTTGTTTGAACACGATGAGGTATTGCTCACAGCAGGTGGCTCCGAGGCAATGGCCTCGATGCTGTCGCTCTATGGCGAGGATCTCGCGCCCGGTGATGCGGTGATCCTCAATGACCCGTACCAGGGTGGCATGCACCTGCCCGACATCTTTATGTTCGTGCCGTTCTTTTACGAGGGCGGACTCGAGGGTTTTTGCGTGGTGATCTGCCACCACACCGATGTCGGTGGACGCGTTCCCGGGTCCAATGCCAGTGACTCGACCGAGATTTTCCAGGAGGGCCTGCGCATTCCGGTGGTGAAGTTGTACGAGAAGGGGCGCATGAACGACATGCTCGAGCGCCTCATCGGCCTGAATGTGC
>CAIODE010000444.1 GCA_903856875.1 uncultured Burkholderiales bacterium | reverse complement strand
TTAAACCCTACAACGTTGGCCGATGGCTCATTTGGAGCCTCTTTGCCTTTGTCTTAATTTGCGCGCCGCTTATTTTCACCAGCAATTTGTCAGGAACCATGCTGGTTCAAATGGGCATTGCCATCATTGCCTGCCTGTCCTACAACATTTTGTTGGGTCAAGGTGGCATGTTGAGTTTTGGCCATGCGGTCTACACTGGCCTCGGCTCATTTGTGGCCATTCATGCCCTTAACGCCATTACCGCTGGCACCTCCCAAATTCCTGTCAGTCTTCTGCCTTTGGTTGGCGGCTTCGCGGGTATTGGGTTTGCTATTCTGCTTGGGTATGTCACCACGAAAAAGTCGGGCACACCCTTTGCCATGATTACATTGGGTGTGGCGGAGCTGGTGTTTGCCATGTCTCTCATGTTCTCCGAGTTTTTTGGCGGAGAAGCGGGCATCTCCGGCAATCGCGTAGCAGGTCAAACAATTTGGGGCATCTCCTATGGACCTCAAATTCAAATCTACTACTTGATTGCCATCTACACCTTCATCTGTGTTGCACTCATGTATGCATTCACTCAAACTCCTCTGGGTAGAATTTTGAATGCCGTGCGCGACAATCCAGAGCGCGTGGAATTCATTGGCTACAACACGCAACGTGTGAGGTACTTTGCATTCATCATTGCAGGTTTTTTTGCTGGAATCTCAGGTGGTTTGGGCGCGCTCAATTTTGAGATTGTGACATCTGAGGTGGTCGGAGCAGGGCGCTCAGGCGGCTACCTGTTGTTCACCTTCTTAGGCGGTGCAACATTCTTCTTTGGGCCCATCATCGGCGGCATTCTGATGGTGCTCGCCTTCGTGCTTTTGTCTGAACTCACCAAAGCATGGTTGCTTTACCTTGGCTTGCTGTTCTTGTTCATGGTCATGTATGCACCGGGGGGCATTGCCAGCCTCATCATGATGAATCTGCGAGTTGCAGCATTTGGCAAATTGAAACAAATCTGGGTCAGTTATTTGGGCTTGTTTGTAACGGCTTTTGTAGCCTTGATTGGTGCAGGTGCCATGATTGAGATGGTCTATCACTTGCAGTTGAACTCTGCCTTGGGTAACAACTTGAAGTTCATGAGCATTGTTCTCAATGCCAAGGGCGTAGACAGCTGGTTTGGTTCG
Source organism: uncultured Burkholderiales bacterium (assembly GCA_903856875.1). Classification (GTDB taxonomy): domain Bacteria; phylum Pseudomonadota; class Gammaproteobacteria; order Burkholderiales; family Burkholderiaceae_C; genus Limnohabitans_A. The sequence continues at coordinate 3,458 of CAIODE010000444.1, read as the reverse complement.
ATTTTTATCATGCTGACTGGACTTGGCCTGTTTGAGGTCATTCGGCGGCACTTTCTGATTGAATGGGGCGATATCCAAATTGAGATTGAAAAAGAAATTAAACGTCGTGAGGCTGCGTGATGTCCTATGCGCTTGAGCTCAAAGACCTCCGCAAAAATTTTGGTAAAACCGAGATCATCCGAGGCGTTAACTTAGCCGTCAATGCAGGCGAACGCATCGCCATCATTGGCCCCAATGGAGCCGGCAAATCAACACTGTTTAATTTGATCAGTGGTCGTTTTGGCCCTTCCAGTGGTGAAATTCTTTTGAATGGCCATCGCATTGAACACAAAGCGCCCTACGAGATTAACCGCATGGGTTTGTCTCGAAGTTTCCAAATTACCAATATTTTTCCAAAGCTCAGTGTCTTTGAAAATCTAAGGTGTGCGGTTCTCTGGAGCCTGGGTTACAAATACACATTTCTCAAGTTTCTCTCAGGCCTTCAAGATGCCAATGACTTGGCTGAAAAATACATGGCCATGATTCGACTCGATAAAAAACGTGATTTGCTGGCCATGAACCTCACATATGCTGAGCAGCGTGCGCTTGAAATTGGCATCACCATTGCGGGTGGTTCGAATGTCATTTTGTTAGATGAGCCTACAGCCGGTATGAGCAGGAGTGAGACTTCTCGCTTCATTAACCTCATCAAAGAAGTGACCGTTGGCAAAACCCTTCTCACAGTTGAGCACGATATGGGCGTGGTTTTTGGCTTGGCCGACAAAATTGCGGTGGTGGTTTATGGCGAAGTGATTGCCTTCGATACGCCTGAGGCAGTTCGATCAAACGCCAAAGTTCAAGAGGCCTATTTGGGGACTCATTCTGCCGAACAGCAAGCGGGAGGCCACTGAGATGCTAAACATCGACAATCTGCACGCATACTATGGCAAAAGCCACGTATTGCATGGTGTGAGTTTCAACGTTCAACCTGGTGAAATTGTGGCTTTGTTAGGCCGCAATGGCTCTGGCCGATCCACCACCGCCAAAGCCATCATGGGTTTGGTTGACTGCCAAGGTGATATTCAGTGGAAGGGCCAACAAATTGTTGGCAAAAAAGCTTTTCAAATTGCCCACCTCGGATTGGGTTATGTCCCAGAAAACAGAGATATTTTCCCAAAACTCACGGTCCATCAAAACCTTCTCTTAGGTCAAAAAGGCAAAGGCAATGGAGCGCGCTGGAGTTTTGAAGACATGTACCAAATGTTCCCTAGGCTTCTAGAGCGACAGCACACAGAAGCAGGCGTCTTGTCGGGTGGCGAGCAACAAATGCTCACACTTTGTCGAACGCTCATGGGCGATCCCGACCTCATCATCATTGATGAGCCCACTGAAGGCTTGGCACCTAAGATTGTCGAGTTGGTGGGGCAATACCTTAAAAAGCTCAAGGAAACGGGTATTTCTGTTTTATTGATCGAGCAAAAGTTGACCATCGCCATGAAAATTTCGGACCGGGCATTGGTCATGGGCCACGGCAGCATTGTTTTTGAAGGTACACCTGCCGAACTCAATGAAAATACCTACATCCGCAAGGAGTGGCTTGAGGTTTAGGTTTGTGATTTCCCTTTCACCAACCTTTTATCGACGTCCCATGAGAGACAACCCCACTACCCACAGCATGTGAAACACCCTAGAATTGGCAAAAAAGAACGCCCGTTCTATTTTTGTGACTGACACCACCTAAGAGGAAAACAGCATGACAGCTGAATACAAAATCATTGGCGATGTGGCCGTGATCACAATGGCCAACCCACCCGTTAACGGCTTGGGACTTTCAACCCGCGTAGGTATTACCGATGGCCTGACCAAAGCCAATGCAGACGCAGCGGTTAAATCAATCATCATCACAGGTGCTGGCAAAGCCTTTTCTGGTGGTGCTGACATTCGTGAGTTTGGCTCTCCTAAGGCGGTTCAAGAACCCAATCTACTCAGTGTGATTCGTGCTTGCGAAAATTCAAGCAAGCCAGTTTTGGCTGCAGTTCATTCTGTTGCCATGGGTGGTGGCTTAGAGTTGGCATTGGGATGTCATTACAGGCTCGCAGCGCCAGGTTGCAAAGTGGCATTGCCAGAAGTGAAGCTGGGTCTGATTCCTGGCGCAGGTGGTACACAACGTTTACCTCGCGTCATTGGGGTAGAACCCGCACTTAACATGATAGTCAGTGGTGAAGCTATCAACAGTGAAATGCTGGCCATGTTGCCTGGCCAGAAACTGTTCGATCGCATGGCCACTTCTGCTGAATCTCTGGCAGCTGAGGCCTTAACGTATGCCAAAGAATTGGCTGCACAGCATGCAGACGGTTCTCCATTGCCATTGGTTCGCAACTTGCCTTGCAAGCACCCACAAGGCGATGCCTATTTTCAGTTTGCACGCAACATGGTGAAGGGCATGGCCAAAAACTTTCCTGCCCCGCCCAAATGTGTTGATGCGGTTGAAGCAGCAACTAAGAAAAAATTTGAAGACGGCATGGTCTTGGAGCGTGAGATTTTCACCAACCTCATGATGACGCCTGAATCGCGTGCGCTGCGCCACATTTTCATGGCTGACCGTGCAGCTTCCAAAATTGCCGACGTGCCAGAAGACACACCCAAGCGCAACATTGCTTCCGTGGCAGTGATCGGTGCTGGCACCATGGGCGGTGGCATATCCATGAACTTCTTGAACGCTGGTATTCCAGTCAAGATGCTCGAGATGAAACAAGAAGCCCTAGACCGCGGCATTGCCACCATTCGGAAAAATTACGAATCGCAAGTTAAAAAAGGCAAGCTCAAACAAGACAAGTATGAGCAGCGCATGGCATTACTCAGCACCACCCTGAGCTATGACGACATTGGCAGTGCCGACTTGGTCATTGAAGCCGTGTTCGAAGAGATGGGCGTGAAAGAAACGGTCTTCAAGAAACTCGACGAAGTCATGAAGCCTGGTGCCATCTTGGCTTCCAACACTTCTACGCTAGATGTCAACAAAATTGCATCCTTTACCAAGCGCCCTGAAGACGTTGTCGGCATGCACTTTTTCAGCCCTGCCAACGTCATGAAGTTGTTGGAAGTGGTTCGTGGCGCCAAAACCAGCAAAGATGTTTTGGCCACTGTCATGGCTTTGGGCAAGAAGATCAAGAAAACTTCCGTGGTCTCTGGTGTGTGCGATGGCTTCATTGGCAACCGCATGATTGAACAATACAGCCGACAAGCGGGCTTCCTCATTGAAGAAGGTTGCACACCTGCACAAGTTGACAAGGCCGTTGAAAAATTCGGTTTTGCCATGGGCCCGTTCCGCATGGGCGATTTGGCGGGCAACGACATTGGCTGGGCCATTCGCAAGCGCCGCAACGTCGAGCGTCCCGGCATGAAGTACAGCAAAACAGCTGACCTGTTGTGCGAGATGGGGCGTTTCGGTCAAAAGACGGGTGCAGGCTGGTACGACT
>CAIODE010000443.1 GCA_903856875.1 uncultured Burkholderiales bacterium | reverse complement strand
TAAATTCAGCCCAATAATTTCAGCGCCCAAAGCGCCTGCTATTCTTTTTATTTTCATATCAAAATATCTTGAACTCAATTAATCAGCTGTTGCACCAGAACTTTTAACAACTGCCGCCCAAGTTTTGATATCAGCGCTCAGGATGGCTTGAAATTCTTGCGGCGTGGTCTCAAAGGGCTCTGCACCGACTGCCGCAAATCTGTCCAGAACATCCTTGTCTTCCATCACCTTTTTAATGTCTGCATTGATCTGCCTGGCTACGCTTGCCGGCGTTCCCTTGGAGGCAAACAAGCCAAACCATGGGTTGATCACAAAGCCAGGGAATCCAGATTCAGCAATGGTCGGAATGTCTTTGAATGCTGCTGACCGCTTAGAGCCCGTGACACTTAAGCCCTTGACCGTACCTGCTCGTATATGCTGCGCTACCGAGGGCAAGCTGGTGAACACCACTTGAATTTGTCCGGAAATTAAATCTGTCAAGGCTGGAGCCGCCCCCTTGTAAGGGATGTGCTGCATTTTGGCGCCACTGGCAGTGTTGAACATTTCACCTAACAAATGGTTAACTGACCCGTTACCTGCTGAACCAAATGCCACAGGTTTTTGTCCTGCATAGGTGGCCAAAGCCTTCATATTGGCAACAGGAACAGAAGCATTCACAGCTGCTACAAAGGGGACATTGGCCAAAGTGGCTACAGCCACAAAATCAGCTTCTGGATCAAACGGTAACTTGCTGTAGATGCTCGGATTGATAGCATGAGAGCCAACATAGGACATCAACAAAGTGTGGCCATCACCAGGTGCCTTAGCGACCGCGTCCATACCAATATTGCCACCTGCACCGGGGCGGTTTTCAATCACAACGGGTTGACCCCATTTTTCAGAAAGCTTTTGACCAACGATGCGCGCCAATGCATCAGACGCCCCACCTGGCGTTTGCGGCACGATGATGCGAACGGGCTTGTTGGGAAAATTGGGCGCAACTGATTGCGCCAAAGCGGCACCCATTAAATGAGCGCTTACCAAAAAACCAACAATCCATTTTGGTAGAGCAAGCCGATGCACCGATTGAGTCTGTTTCATGAAAAGCTCCTGACCTGATGTTTTGAAATTTGTTTCAAATTATGGCACTTTAAGTTGCTGGAGGCTGTCTGACCGAGATTGATGGGATAGGGCTGCCTAGGTGTTTTTTTGCAAAATACAAAACAGCCCGGATATGGCTTTTCCATGATCATGACGCAATAGATCGCTGTCAGCCCGAAGAATTTGAAAGCCGTGGTCTGAGGCCAAGCTTCGGATGTATGCCAGTGAGTGCGCGTATCGCAGGCTTGGCCGCAACACATAATTCTCTGGTCCTGCCGCCCACTCTTCCAAACTGAACGCCAAACCACCGCCAGCACGCAGCACCCGAGCGGCGAGTTGGAAAGCACGCTCTAGGGCGCCTACGTAAATGAACACGTCGGCACTGACGATCAGGTCGTACTGATCCTCCGCACGGTGTGCCTGTTCCATGGCGTCGTGAATATCGGCTTGCCAGACTCGACGGTAATGCCCGCTTGCTTGCGCTCTGTTCACCATGCCGGGCGAGAGATCAACGCCGTCGACGCGCAGAGCATGACCTTGCAGGCACTGACCTACCAAGCCTGTACCACAGCCAAGATCGAGCACATTTGGCCAAGGTTGAGAAAGACAGCCCATGGCAGCCTTGACCAAGATATCGGGCGCACGGTAGTCCAGTTGAGACAAGTGGCTGGAAAAATCGTCGGCGTAGCGGTCAAATAAATCTGCCACATAGCCCGCCGGTGGGGCGGGCGGCTTTTGGGCCCAGCCGGTCTTGGCATGAAGCACGGCGGCCAACATGTAGCGTGTGAACTCATCACCTCCGCCATGTTGGTGGAGCTTCTTCAGACATTGTGCCGATTCATCGTATTGCCCCAACTCCCGCAATACCGAGGCCTTATGTCTTAAAGCGATCAGGGTCTGTGGCTGCAATGCCAATGCCCGATCCAGCGCCTTCAAAGCCAGTGGAAATTGACCCGTTTCAGCGTAAGTGGCCCCCAAATGGACCCAAGTCTCAATTGCTTCGGGCTCGAGCTCGGCAGCTCTAGTTAAAAGGTCAATGGCTTGGGTCGTCTGACCCAGCGCGGCTTTAACAACTCCCAAATTCAACAGCACCGATGGGCGCTCTGGGGCTAGTTCGAGTGCCTTAGCAAAGCACGATTCGGCTTGGGACAGTTGGCCCGACTCAAATGCCTGTAAGCCTTGCTCGAAAAGGGCGCGAGCCTGATGGAGTTGTGTTGTCAAGTTCAATCAAACTAATGGGGAATTTATCGGAGGATAGAGTGAATGGCTTGTCATAGGTCAACAAGGGACTTTATCTAAATTAAAACGAGGGAAATGATTACTTTAGTGGGATGTTGATGATTAACTTTAATTATCTTGAAAATAACCTTTGACGGGTAGGGAGTGACCAGACTCGGGGGCAGCCGAGAGCCACTTCCGCATCATCGTATGCCTGAATTGTCTACATGTACTTTTGCCATTATTATGATTTTTAAAATGATCGATTCTAATCTCTTGATACTCTGCTGACACAACCTATATTTGTTTCTCTGAGGCATACTCCAGTTATGCAAAATGACGAAGGACAATCACTGCAATCTATCCATCACATTGTGTACTGTAGCCAAGCTGCTAAGCACATGGATAAAGAAGCGCTCGAAAAAATCATTGCTACCGCCAGACACCATAACCCCAGATTAGGTATTACTGGGTTATTGGTCTTTGGCAGTGGTATCTTCTTCCAATGGTTGGAAGGTCCCAGAGACAACGTGACCAGTTTGTTTAAGATTATTTCTGCAGATCCTCGCCACTCTGATGTTGTGCTGCTCACAAAAGAAGATGAGTTTCGTGAAAGGCTGTTTCCCAACTGGGACATGGAGTTGGTGGCAGCCGAAGATATCAGCGCCGTTTTGGAGGATGCCATGCATGAGGCCTCAGACCCAATGCAAAAAAATACTTTGTCTGATATGTTGCTGGAAATTAACAAGAGCGCACTTGGCCCGCATGACAACTAATTGTTGTCAAGTCAGTCATAGCGCAAATGCTGTGCCTTTGACTCAGCAGTTTTTGTCTGTTCGACCTTATCTTTGATGGCCGTTTGGATGTTAAGAACGATACCTTCAATCCATCAAATTGTTGCATGATCTGATCAAG
>CAIODE010000442.1 GCA_903856875.1 uncultured Burkholderiales bacterium | reverse complement strand
GGGATCTGTTCTATTTTTAACAATCTTATTGAGTGCCTGTCCATCGGGTAACGCCCCCTCCTCGCCTGCAAGCTCTGCCGCGCCGCCTCCACCAGACGTGAGTGTGGTCAGCACGGTCTTTTCCCGCGTCACACTGAACGCCGAATTGCCAGGCCGCACCGAGGCTTACCGTGTTGCACAGGTTCGTGCACGGGTTGCTGGCGTGGTGCAAAAGATCAACTTCACTGAGGGCAGTGAGGTCAAAACAGATCAAACGCTTTTTCAAATCGATGACTCCCCTTACAAAGCCACGCTCAACAGCGCCCTTGCCAGTTTGGCCAAAGCAGATGCCACCCTCCAGCAAGCACAGTCCTTGGCTGAACGCTACAAACCCCTCATCGAAGCCAACGCCATCAGCCAGCAAGAGTATGTGAGTGCATTGGCTGCCTTTAAACAAGCACAAGCTGATGTGGCCGTGGCCAAGGCCAACATCGAGACGGCTCAATTGAATGTGAAATATGCCGAAGTGAGGTCTCCCATCGCAGGTCGCGTTGGCCGTGCATTGGTCACAGAAGGCGCCTTAGTTGGTCAAGGCGAAGTAACGCCTTTGGCGGTTGTGCAACAAATCGACCCTATCTATGTCAACTTTACGCAATCAGCCAACGACGTCATGCGCCTGCGCAATTCGCTGGCAAGCGGCAAGTTGCAAAACACCCAGTCTGCGCAAGCCTCCTCGGTCAAGTTGATGTTCGAAGACGGTTCCGCCTATGCCCAGTCTGGGCAACTGATTTTTTCCGATTTAACGGTCGATGCCAGCACGGGCCAAGTCACATTGAGGGCCAAATTTCCGAATGCCAAGGGCCTGATCTTGCCAGGCATGTTTGTGCGTGTTCAAACGCAACAGGCCACTGCATCACAAGCTATTTTGTTGCCGCAACAAGCTGTTGTGCGATCCGGCGAAAGTGATACGGTCAAAGTTGTTGCACCTGATGGCAAGGTGGCCACTCGCAAAGTCAAAGTGAATGGCAGTCAAAATGCGCAGTGGATCATTTTGGAAGGTCTGGCCGAAGGCGAGCAAGTGGTGGTAGAAGGTTTTCAGAAAATCAAAGGCGAGGCCCCGGTCAAACCGGTGCCATGGAAACCGGCAGCCACTGCGACTCCCTCATCGGCTCGTCCTTGAGGCTCCACCATGGCACGATTTTTCATTGACCGCCCCATCTTTGCATGGGTGATTGCTCTATTTGTCTTGGCTGTTGGCAGCGTTGCCATTACCCAGCTGCCAGTTGCCCAATATCCTTCTGTTGCACCACCTTCCATCATTGTTTCAGCGGGATATCCTGGCGCGTCGGCTCAGACTTTCGAAAACAGCGTGTTGTCCGTCATTGAAAGGGAAATGAACGGATCACCTGGTTTGCTTTACATGGAATCTGTGGCACAAGCAGATGGCACGGGCTCCATCACTTTGAGTTTCGAGCCTGGCACCAGCCCCGACTTGGCACAAGTCGATGTGCAAAACCGACTCAGCCGCGCATCACCCCGACTGCCCTTGGCCGTCACGCAACAAGGCGTACGTGTTGACAAATCGCGGTCTAACTTCTTGCTTTTTACCATTTTGTCATCGAGCAATCCCGACTTTGATCCTGTTGCTTTAGGTGACTACGCTTCGCGAAATATCTTGCCTGAAATTCAGCGCGTGCCAGGCGTTGGACAAGCCCAATTGTTTGGCACCGAGAGGGCCATGCGCATTTGGATAGACCCCGCCAAGCTGGTCAGTTATAAATTGGCGGCAAGTGATGTGTCGGCTGCCATTGCGTCTCAAAATGCGCAAGTTGCCTCGGGCACCATTGGCGATCTGCCCAGTGTGCCCGGCCAATCCATCTTTGCCACTGTGGTGGTCAAAGGCCAACTGTCTACCACCACGGAGTTTGGCAACGTCGTGTTGCGCGCCAATTCCGATGGCTCATCGGTGCGCCTCAAAGATGTTGCGCGCATCGAGTTGGGTGCCCAAAGCTACAGTTCTGAAACGCGCTTGAATGGCAAGCCCTCTAGCGGCATTGGCGTTCAACTTTCGCCCACTGGCAATGCACTGGCAACCTCCAGAGCCATTCGCAAAAGACTCAATGAGTTGTCGCCTTACTTCCCGCCAGGTGTGACCGCCACCATTCCATTTGACAGTTCTAAATTCGTTGAAATTTCCATCAAGCAAGTCGTTGTCACATTGCTAGAGGCTGTTGTTTTGGTTTTCTTGGTGATGTTTCTTTTCTTGCAAAACATCCGATACACCATCATTCCCACCTTGGTGGTTCCCATCACACTCATGGGCACTTTTGCCTGTTTGTTTGTCCTGGGCTATTCCATCAATGTGCTCACCATGTTTGCCATGGTTTTGGTCATTGGCATTGTGGTGGACGATGCCATTGTGGTGGTTGAGAATGTCGAACGCATCATGAACGAGGAAGGCCTGCCGCTCATCGCTGCCACACGCAAAGCCATGGGCCAAATTTCGGGCGCCATCGTGGGCGTCACTGTGGTCTTGGTGTCGGTGTTTGTACCTCTGGCTTTTTTCAAAGGCTCGATTGGCAACATTTACCGGCAATTCTCTGCGGTCATGGTGATCTCTATTTTGATTTCTGCGTTCATGGCGCTGTCGTTCACGCCGGCCCTTTGCGCCACCATCCTCAAGCCTGTGAAGGCTGGCCAGGGACATGCCAAAAGTGGCTTTTTTGGTTGGTTCAATCGCGGCTTTTCGCGCACCACCCAAACATACGAAAGCTGGGTTGCGCGCTTGATTCAAAAATCAGGCCGCATGCTCATCATCTATGCAGTCATCATTGCAGCAGTGGTGGTTTTGTTCAACCGCTTGCCAACTTCTTTTTTACCAAATGAAGATCAAGGCAATATTTTGGTCAACGTTCAATTGCCGCCAGGGGCCACTGTCAATCGAACCAAAGCTGTGATGGATTCTGTAGAAGCCTACATGATCAAACAAGAAGAAGTAGAAAGCATGGTGAGCGTGCTTGGATTTAGTTTCGCAGGCACCGGGCAAAATGCGGCTTTGGGTTTCATCACGCTTAAAAGCTGGGACCAACGAGAAGGCGCAGGCCACTCTGCTCAAGCTTTGGTGGGCAGAGCCTTTGGCGGCCTCATGGGCATCAGAGATGCCTTCATTTTTCCGGTCAGCCCGCCACCCATTCCAGAGTTGGGACGTGCCAACGGATTTGCCTTCAGGCTACAAGACCGAGGTGGCTTAGGGCACGACGCCTTGTTGGCTGCGCGCAATCAAATGCTAGGCATGGCCTCTCAAAGCCCCATCTTGAAAGGCATGCGACCCGATGGCCTAGAAGATGCGTCACAACTGCAATTGCAAATCGACCGCGACAAAGCCAGTGCTTTGGGCGTGAGCTTCACGGCCATCAATACGGCACTGTCAACCGCTTTAGGTTCAGCCTACGTGAACGACTTTCCCAATGCAGGTCGCCTGCAACGGGTGGTTGTGCAAGCAGATGCCACAACCCGCATGCAAGCCGACGACCTTCTCAAAATCAACGCGCTCAATGCGCAGGGCCAGCCTGTGCCCTTGTCTTCTTTCGCCTCCACACAATGGATCACGGGTGCCATGCAAACGGTGCGCTACAACGGCTACCCCACCATGCGCATTGCAGGTGAACCCGCAACAGGTCAAAGCACGGGCGCTGCCATTGCCGAAATGGAGCGCTTGGCCAGCCAGCTGCCGCCTGGCTTTGCGTTTGAATGGACAGGACAATCCTATGAAGAAAAACTGTCAGGTTCCACAGCAGTGATCTTGTTCGGCTTTTCCTTGCTGGCCGTGTTTTTGTGCTTGGCTGCTTTGTATGAAAGCTGGTCAATTCCCTTCTCCGTCATTTTGGTGGTTCCACTGGGCGTGTTGGGTGTCACCTTGGCTACCACGTTTCGCGGTCTTGAAAACGACATCTATTTCAAAGTGGGCCTCATCACCATCATTGGTTTATCGGCCAAAAATGCTGTCTTGATCATTGAGTTTGCCAAAGATTTGCATGCGCAAGGCAAAGATTTGGTCAGCTCAATTCTGGAAGCGGTTCATCTGCGTTTCCGCCCTATTTTGATGACTTCCTTGGCTTTTATTTTGGGCGTATTGCCCTTGGTGGTCGCCACGGGTGCAGGCTCGGCCAGTCAGCGCGCCATTGGGACGGGTGTGATGGGGGGCATGCTTTCTGCCACCTCTTTGTCTATCTTTTTCGTGCCAATATTCTTTGTGGTCGTTCGGCGAATTTTCAAGGGCAGTGAACGGCAACGCAAAATGTATGCGCACGAACCCAATGTCGATGCACCGCCTCCCAAATCAGAGGGGCCGGTATGAAAACCCCTTTGCACTTTTCAAATCTGAACCGAATTGCCAAGTTAAGCGTTTTGGTTTCGTCTGTTGGCTTGGCGGCTTGCGTCAACTTGGCACCCCATTACACGCCCCCCGAGAAGCCCATCGCCCAACAATTTGAACCCGCCTCGGTTCAAAATATTGCAACACCCTTGAATATCAGTACTTTAAAGGCTGACGTATTTTTTTCAGATCCCCGCATCAAGCCCCTGATTGACTTAGCGCTTCAAAACAACCGCGACCTTCGCATCGCAGCACTGAACATTGAAGTGGCACAGGCGCAGTTGGGCATTCGTCAAGCCGACTTAATGCCTACTGTCAATTTGGGCTTGACGGGTTCACGACTTACCAATGCGGCAGGCAACATCAGCAGCACTTACACCACTGGCTTGACGGTAGCGGCCTATGAAGTAGATTTGTTTCAAAGACTTCGCAATCTTTCTGAAGCCTCAAGGGCCCAATACTTGGCCTCCGAGGAAGCCAGAAAAACGGTGCACATCAGCCTGCTAGCGTCGGTAGCTTCAACCTACTTGGCGTGGCAAAGTGATGTAGCTTTGCTCGACTTAACTCAGAAGACCCTTGTCACCAGAGAGTCAACGGTTAAGCTGCTTCAACTTCGCTTCGACAAAGGCGCCAGTTCAATGCTGGATCTGCGTTCTGCCCAGTCTTTGCTTGAGTCTGCTCGAATCGTCAATGCGCAACTGCGTCGCCAAAAACAACAGGACGAAAATGCACTGACCTTGTTGGTGGGGCAAACAATTCCAAGCGCTCTTTTGAATGAAAACAGTCTTCAAACTGGCAACTTTGAGCCCTTGAAGTTTGCAGAACTGCCCGTAGGCTTGCCTTCAGAGGTGCTCACAGCAAGGCCTGATATTGCCCAAGCTGAGTTATTGCTTCAGGCCAGCAATGCCAACATTGGCGCTGCACGTGCGGCATTTTTCCCCAAAATTTCATTGACCGGAAGCGCCGGATTGGCCAGCGCTGATTTGCGCAATCTATTCAGCAATGGCTTGTCGGCTTGGAGTTTTGTGCCTCAAATTTTGCAACCTATTTTTGATGCAGGTCGCAATGAGAGCAATTTACAAATTGCGCAAACCAATCGATCAATTGCGCAGGCGCAGTATGAAAAAACTGTTCAATCGGCATTCAAAGAAGTCTCTGATGCGCTCAGTGCTCGCGCCACATTGCAAGAACAATGGACCGCGCAAATGGCTCAGACACAAGCAGAAAAAGAACGGGCCCAACTTTCAAAATTGCGTTACACGCAAGGTGTCAGCAGCTACCTAGATGCCCTTGACGCTGAACGCGCTTTGTTTGCCTCTGAACAAGCCCTGATTCAAATACAAACCCAATATGTCCAAAACATGGTTTTTCTTTACCGTGGGTTGGGTGGAGGCTAGTCTCAGCACCTCAATCTAGGGTAAACACCAATCTCCTATGCAGGTCTGCAGACTCGGTGCAGTTCCCTTACACTTTGCCCAACTTTTAGAGAAAGATCATTCGTCCGATGTCCCTGGTTCAGTTGGCACTCAAGCGGCCTTACACATTCATCGTGATGGCGATCCTGATCATATTGGGGACCCCATTTGCTCTGAAGAATATGGCAACAGACATATTCCCAGAAATCAATATCCCCGTCATCAGCATTATCTGGAACTACAACGGTTTGCCCGCCTCCGAAATGGGTCAGCGAATTGCAGGTCAAACAGAACGCGGCCTGACCACCGTTGTCAGTGACATCGAGCACATCGAATCCACCTCATTGGCTGGCGTCACTGTTGTGAAAGTTTTCTTTCAACCTGGCGTCAACATTCAGACTGCCATTGCACAGGTGGTGGCCTCTGTACAAACCCAAGTGCGTCAATTGCCACCTGGCATCACGCCGCCTCTGGTGATCAAATATTCGGCCTCCAGTATTCCGGTCATGCAACTGGCACTTTCAAGCCCCACACTGGCTGAAAATGCCTTGTTCGATGTGGCCGTCAATGGTTTGCGGCCTCAACTGATCACCGTTCCTGGTGTGGCTTCCCCCTTCCCTTACGGCGGCAAGGTGCGCGTTATTTCTGTCGACTTGGACATTGAGGCTTTGCAAGCCCGAGGTCTGGCACCGGCAGATGTGGTCAATGCTGTGAACACACAAAACCTGATCTTGCCCTCAGGCACTGTCAAGTTTGGAGAAACTGAATACACCGTCCGCATGAACGGCTCACCTGGGGTGCTTTCAGGCCTCAATGATTTACCCGTTCGGACCAACAACAACATCACCACTTACCTCAAAGATGTGGCCTATGTTCGAGACGGTTTTCAACCTCAAACCAATGTGGTAAGGCAAGATGGTTTGAGGGGCGTTCTTATTTCTGTTCTGAAAAACGGCGGTGCTTCAACCTTGGACATTGTGTCGAACGTCAAGACGCTGTTGCCCAAGGCAGTTCAGTCTTTGCCGCCAGATGTCAAAGTAACCCCCCTGTTTGACCAATCTGTTTTTGTATTGGCGGCCATTGAAGGTGTTGTCACCGAGGCACTCATTGCGGCCGTATTGACGGCCATGATGGTGCTTCTCTTTTTAGGCAATTGGCGCAGCACCTTGATCATTGCGCTCACCATTCCTCTTTCCATCTTGGCCTCCATCCTGGCCTTATTTGCTTTGGGCGAAACGCTTAATTTGATGACTCTTGGCGGGCTGGCCTTGTCAGTGGGTATTTTGGTAGACCAAGCCATTGTGACCATTGAAAACATAGAGCGGCACATTCATCTAGGCAAGCCACTCATGTCTGCCATTGAAGTGGGTGCAGAAGAAATTGGCGCCGCAGCATTCGTTTCGACACTTTGCATTTGCATTGTTTTCGTGCCCATGTTTTTCTTGTCGGGTGTTGCGCGCTTCTTGTTTGTACCTTTGGCTGAGGCGGTCGTCTTTGCCATGATCTTCTCTTACTTTTTATCCAGAACATTGGTGCCCACACTGGTCATGATGCTCATGGACGGGGTTCATGAAGCCAGCCAAAGTGGCAAGCCCAGTTTGTTGCAACAGGTTTACCGAAAATTCGATGCCCAATTTGAACGGGTGAGGCGTGTCTACACACTGTCTTTGTCAGCTGCCCTCACTCACCGCGGAAAGTTCATGGCTTACTTCTTCGGTTTTTGTGTTGTGTCTTGCGCCATTTACCCGTTCTTAGGCCGTGACTTTTTCCCCAGCGTAGACGCAGGCCAAATTCGACTGCACATGCGCGCGCCCACGGGTACCCGCATTGAAGAAACCGTGCGCATTGCCGATGCGGTTGAAACTGTCATTCGTGAAATCATTCCGCAAGACCAACTCGAAACCATCCTCGACAACATTGGCTTGCCCAACAGCGGTATTAATTTGTCATACAGCAATGCCGGCACGATTGGCACCATGGATGCCGAAATTTTGATGTCCCTCAAGCATGGCCATCAACCTATTTCGCATTTCATGACGCAGATGCGCAATGAACTGCCCAAGCGATTCCCCAATGTTGAGTTCTTCTTTCAACCTGCAGACATCTCTACCCAAATTCTGAACTTTGGACTGCCCGCCGCCATTGACGTTCAGTTTTCAGGCACCGATGTGGCTGGCAATTTAGATCTGGCCTCGGAATTGACCCGCGCCATTCAAAAAATTCCGGGTGCTGTAGACGCGCACGTGCACCAACGCTTAGATGGCCCCACTGTAGATTTGCAAATGGACCGCACACGCTTGCAACAATTTGGTTTGGGCGCAACCAATGTAGGACAAAACGTTTTGATCGCCTTGTCTGGTAGCTCACAAACCTCACCTGCGTTCTGGTTGAACCCGCAAAACGGCGTGGTCTACAACGTTGTTGTTCAAGCCCCTCAATACAAGGTGAACTCGCTGGATGCTTTGCTAGGCATCATTGTTGGCTCGGCGCCCAATGCCAACAGTGGTGCCAACGGTGTTGCCCTTCCAACCACCACGCCTCAGCTATTGGGCAACTTGGTCGAAGTGAATGCGGGGCGTCAAATGCCCATTGTGTCTCGGTACAACATTCAACCTGCTGTTGATATTTATGTCAGCGTGCAGGGTACCGATTTGGCCAGCGTGGCCAATCAAGTTCAAAAATTGATTGACGAATTCAGACCTAGACTCAAACGCGGCAATCAGATCGTCATGCGCGGTCAGGTTCAGACCATGCAATCGTCTTTCATTGGACTGGGTGTGGGTTTGGCCATGGCCATTGTCTTGGTCTATTTGTTGATTGTGGTCACCTACCAATCTTGGATTGATGCGGCCATCATCGTGACAGCCCTGCCCGCTGCCCTTGCAGGCATTGCATGGATCCTGTTCATCACCGGCACCACCTTGAGCGTGCCGGCTCTCACGGGAGCCATCATGACCATGGGCGTTGCCACTGCCAACAGTATTTTGGTGGTGGCCTTTGCAAGACAACGCCGCGAAGATGGCGTAACGCCATTGTCTGCAGCCTTAGAGGCAGGCTCTACCCGCATTCGCCCTGTGCTCATGACGGCCTTGGCCATGATCATTGGCATGATTCCCATGGCTTTGGGCATTGGCGAAGGTGCCGAACAAAATGCACCCTTGGGTCGTGCGGTGATTGGCGGCTTGCTCTTTGCAACCGTCTCAACACTGTATTTTGTCCCTGTAGTTTTTGCATCCATTCACCAACATCTGCAGCACCGACAAGCGCAAAAAGATGCATCTAAGAGTGTGCCCCCCGTGGCGCAGGAGAACTGATTCATGTCTGAAGAACGTCATACATTGCTGGCCATTCACTCAACAGGCGTTGAAGATCCGCATGAATTGGTGCAGCGCCAAAAGGTGATTCGCAGCAGCAAAATAGCGGCAGCTGTGGTGGTTCTGCTCTTGCTGCTTGGCGGCGCACGAACCGTTTTCAGCCAGTCGCAAAAAATGGAGCAGCTCAAGGCAGACATTCAAACGCGCAGTCAAATCAATGTCAAAACGCAAGTGGTTAACTTGCGTGAAGCGGGGCAAACAGTGGCCTTGCCAGGCAGTTTGCAAGGTTACGTGCAGTCCCCCATTTATGCGCGCGTTCCGGGCTATGTAAAAAAATGGCACAAGGACATTGGCAGTCGCGTTCGCAAGGGTGAAGTACTTGCCGAATTAGAAACCCCCGAAACCGATGAACAACTGGCACAGGCCCTGGCCACCAAACAACAACTGGCTGCAAGTTTAGAACTGGCGAAAAGCACCGAGGCACGCTGGGTTGCCCTGCGCGCCAAAGATGCCGTGTCACAACAAGAAGTTGACGAGAAGCGCAGCAACACCACGCAGGCTATGGCGAACTTGGCCTCGGCCGAAGCCAACATGCAACGCTTGAAGCAACTGAGCAACTTCAAAAGCCTAATCTCACCCACAGATGGCGTGATCACACGGCGCAATGTAGACACCGGCGACTTGGTTGATGCGGGTGCGGGTGGAGGACTTGCCCGGGCCTTGTTCGTGGTCACACAAACTGACCCGCTTCGTTTGTATGTCAATGTGCCGCAAAGTTACGCGCAACAAATTAAGCCTGGCCAAAAAGTCAGCGTGTCTCAAACAGAATTGGGTGCCAAAAAATTTGAAGGCAAACTGGCTCGCACAGCCGCTTCGATCGACCCCTTAACG
>CAIODE010000441.1 GCA_903856875.1 uncultured Burkholderiales bacterium | reverse complement strand
TTCCAAGAAGATTTGCGCTCAAAGGCCAAAGTTCAATAAGTCATTAGCCTTCTAATGTCCCAATTTTCTAGGGCACTCAAAGCACTTAGACCGAAAGTCTAAGTGCTTTTTTATTGGACCCAACGTCGCGCGTTTTGCCACATTCTGAGCCATGGGCTGAATGCGGAAACATCTTCGGGCGTATAGCTCATCTGAACATTTCGAAACACCCGTTCTGGGTGCGGCATCATGGCTGTAAACCGGCCATCAGCTGTGGTGACAGCTGTAAGTCCCGCAGGGCTGCCATTGGGATTGGCAGGATAGTTTTCTGTCACAGCGCCGGTGTTGTCAACAAAGCGCATGGCCGCAATGGCGCGTTGCGCATGACCACGGAACTTGAAGTTGGCAAAACCTTCACCATGGGCCACCGCAATGGGCATGCGACTACCAGCCATGTCTTGGAAGAAAAGACTGGGAGATGGCAAAACTTCAACCATTGAAAGTCGAGCTTCAAAGCGTTCACTTTGATTGCTTGTGAATCGGGGCCAGTCTTGCGCGCCCGGAATGATGTCGGCCAGTTCAGCAAACATCTGACAACCGTTGCAGACGCCTAAACCAAAAGTGTCTGTGCGCGAAAAGTAAGCTTTGAATTCATCGGACAACAAGGGATTGAAAGTGATGCTGCGGGCCCAACCAATGCCGGCACCTAAGGTGTCGCCATAACTGAAGCCACCGCAAGCCACCAGCCCTTGAAAATCTTTCAAACTCACACGGCCCGTTTGCAAATCGGTCATGTGAACGTCATGCGACTCGAACCCTGCTTTCGTAAAAGCGTACGCCATCTCAACATGCGAGTTGACGCCTTGTTCGCGCAAAATGGCCACCCGAGGCTTGGCTAAATTGAGCCAAGGGGCAGCCACATTGTCTTCTGGCTTGAAGCTGAGTGAAACATGCAAGCCAGGATTGTTCAATTGGCCAACACCTGCATGCTCCATGTCTGCGCAGACCGCGTTATCGCGCTGTTGACATATTTTCCAACTGACGCTGTCCCACACTTGGTACAAGTCTTCTATCTTGGCCGTAAAAACCTCTTTGGCATCGCGCCAAATGCTCAAAGCACCCACGCCTTTGTCGATGGCTGAATGGGCCGGCCGCGTTTTGCCGACAACATGACTGAACTTAGAGAGGCTGTGCTCCCGCAAGGCCTGCATCACCTTTGTACGGTCTTGGGTTGCAATTTGAATGACGACACCCAACTCCTCGTTGAACAAGGCCTTGAGGGTCAATTCTTCTCTTCGGGCACTGACTTGCTGTGCCCAATTTTTGGCATCGCCATATTCTGCGCGACTGTCTGAAATACCATCGCCTTCTGTGACCAGCATGTCCAGATTGAGCGCAACGCCAACTTGGCCTGCAAAACACATTTCTGCCACTGCACTTAACAAGCCGCCATCACTGCGATCGTGGTAGGCCAAAATCTTGCCTTGTGAGCGGAGCAGGTTAATGACCTTGACCAAATTCACCAAGTTTTCAGGTGTGTCCAGATCGGGTACATGATCGCCTGATTGATTCAAAACTTGTCCCAAAATACTACCGCCCATGCGGCTATGACCTTGCCCGAGGTCAATCAAAATCAAGGAGGTGTCTGTGATGCTTGCATTCAACTGAGGCGTCAAGGTACCGCGCACATCTTGCAAGCTGGCAAATGCACTCACGATCAAACTCACAGGCGAAGTGACTTTGTGAGCTACGCCATTCGACGTCCATTGTGTCTTCATCGACAGGCTGTCTTTGCCAACTGGGATCGAAATGCCTAGGGCTGGACACAATTCGAGCCCCACAGCCTTCACGGTTTCATAAAGTGCCGCATCTTCGCCAGGTTCGCCACAAGCTGCCATCCAATTGGCACTGAGTTTGACGCGATCGAGTTCAATGGGAGCCGCCAACAAATTGGTAATGGCCTCGGCCACCGCCATGCGGCCTGAGGCTGCTGCGTTGACGCTGGCCAAGGGCGTGCGTTCGCCCATGCTCATGGCCTCCCCTTTAAAACCTTGATAGTCTGCCAAGGTAACAGCGCAATCGGCCACCGGCACTTGCCAAGGGCCTACCATTTGATCTCGGTGGGTTAAGCCGCCCACAGTGCGATCGCCAATGGTAATGAGAAATCGTTTTGAAGCCACTGTAGGATGACTCAGAACACTCAAGATGGACTCTTGCAAGCTCACACCAGTGAGATCCATGGGCGTGGTGATGCGCTGCATTGAATTGACATCGCGGTGCATTTTGGGGGGCTTGCCCAGCAACACATTCATCGGCATGTTCACTGGGTGTTTGGCGATGTCATCTGTACCAAAATCATCTGACAAAACCAATTGGCGTTCTTCTGTGGCAAGGCCCACCACTGCAAATGGACAGCGCTCTCGATCACAAAAAGACTTGAACAAATCTAGAGATTCAGGCGCAATGGCCAAAACATACCGCTCTTGACTTTCATTCGACCAAATCTCTTTGGGTGAGAGGCCCGACGCCTCTAAGGGCACAGCACGCAAATCAAAGCGCGCGCCTCGTCCGGCGTCGTTTGTCAATTCTGGAAAAGCGTTGGACAAGCCACCCGCGCCCACATCGTGAATGGCCAGAATAGGATTGTCTTGGCCCATGACCCAACAATGGTTAATGACTTCCTGCGCACGTCTTTCAATTTCGGGATTGCCGCGTTGAACGGAGTCAAAGTCTAAGTTGGCTGCATTGGTGCCTGAGGCCCTTGAACTGGCCGCACTGCCGCCCATGCCAATGAGCATGCCGGGCCCGCCCAATTGAACCAAGAGTGTGCCAGCAGGGAATTGGATTTTCTGAGTTTGAACATCGTCAATGACACCCAAACCACCTGCAATCATGATGGGCTTGTGGTAGCCACGAAGCACACCATTGACCTCTTGCTCGTACTCCCGAAAATAGCCCAACAAATTGGGGCGACCAAATTCATTGTTGAATGCTGCTCCGCCCAATGGACCTTCCGTCATGATTTGCAGGGGGCTTGCGATGTGTTCCGGTTTCCCATTGGGGCTGTCCCACAATTTAGAAACAGTGAAGCCTGTTAGGCCCGCTTTGGGCTTGGAGCCCCGACCAGTAGCGCCTTCATCTCGAATTTCGCCGCCAGCACCGGTAGAGGCGCCTGGGAAGGGCGAAATAGCGGTGGGATGGTTGTGGGTTTCAACCTTCATCAAAACATGGTGAAGCGCATTTTCTTTTTGATAGACACCGCCCTGCTTGGCCACAAAACGCTCTACATCATGCCCCGCCATGACGGACGCATTGTCAGAGTAGGCGACAACAGTGTGCTGCGGATTTTGTTGGTGGGTATGCCGAATCATGCCAAACAGACTGTGTGTTTGGTCTTGCCCATCAATGGTGAATTGCGCATTGAAAATTTTGTGCCTGCAATGCTCGCTGTTGGCTTGGGCAAACATCATCAGTTCAACATCGCT
>CAIODE010000440.1 GCA_903856875.1 uncultured Burkholderiales bacterium | reverse complement strand
GTTATGCCTTGAACGCAGCCAATGCACGTTGGGGTTCTTTGTATGACGCGCTGTATGGCACCGATGTACTGAGTGAAGCCAATGGTTGCGAAAAAGGCACGGGCTACAACCCCAAGCGTGGCGCCAAAGTGATTGAGTATTGCCGCTATGTTCTCGACCGCTGCGCACCTTTAAAGAAAGGTTCGCACATTGACAGCACGGGCTACACTGTGAAGGGCGGCAAGTTGGTGGTGAGCTTGAAATCGGGCACCACCACTTTGGCCGATGCCAAACAATTTGTGGGCTTCCAAGGCGATGCCAAGGCACCCACTTCATTGCTGTTCAAGCACAACGGTTTGCACCTTGATTTGGAAATTAACAAATCACATCCCATCGGTAAAACAGACCCTGCGGGCGTATCCGATTTAGTGGCTGAAGCCGCACTTTCCACCATTTTGGATTTAGAAGATTCAGTGGCCGCTGTCGATGCCGAAGACAAAGTTTTGGCTTACAGCAACTGGCTTGGCATTTTGCAGGGCACTTTGTCAGAAGACGTGCAAAAGGGTGGCAAGACCTTCAAGCGCACTTTGAACGCAGACCGCGTGTACACCAAGCCCAGCGGCAAAGGACACGAAGTTTTGCATGGTCGCTCCTTGTTGTTCGTGCGCAATGTGGGTCACCTCATGACCAACCCTGCCATTTTGTACAACGCAGCAGACGGCACGCAAAAAGAAATTCCAGAAGGCATTCTGGACGCCATGATCACCACCACTTGCGCCATGGCCGATTTGCAGAAAAAGAAGGGTGCCGATTTTCGCAACAGTCGCACAGGAAGTGTGTACATCGTGAAACCCAAAATGCATGGCCCCAAAGAAGTTGGTTTTGCAGACACCTTGTTTGGCCGCGTAGAAAAAGTATTGGGCTTGAAGCCTTCCACAGTGAAGCTGGGCATCATGGACGAAGAGCGCCGCACCAGCGCCAATTTGGCAGCTTGCATTGCAGCCGCCAAATCGCGCGTGGCCTTTATCAACACGGGCTTCTTAGATCGCACTGGCGATGAAATGCACACGTGCATGTTGGCAGGCCCCGTCATGCGCAAGGGCGATATCAAAGGCAGCACTTGGCTGGGTGCCTACGAGAGAAGCAACGTAGCCGTGGGCTTGCAAGCAGGCTTGCGCGGTCGTGCGCAAATTGGCAAGGGCATGTGGGCCATGCCCGATTTGATGGCCGATATGTTGAAGCAAAAAATTGCACACCCGAATGCAGGTGCCAACACAGCGTGGGTGCCAAGCCCCACTGCAGCTACTTTGCACGCCATGCACTATCACCAAGTGAATGTGTCTGCATTGCAAAAGCAAATGGAAAAAACCATTGGCAAACAAAGTGCCAAAGCCATGCGAGAAGAAACTTTGAGCAATTTGCTGCAGTTCCCTGTGGTGACCAAAGCGCAGGCTGCGGAGTGGACTCCGAAAAACAAACAAGACGAACTCGACAACAACGCCCAAGGTATTTTGGGGTACGTGGTGCGTTGGGTCGATCAGGGCGTGGGTTGCTCCAAGGTGCCTGACATTCATGGTGTGGGTCTGATGGAAGACCGCGCTACTTTGCGCATCAGCAGCCAACACATTGCCAACTGGATGGCGCATGGCGTGGTCACACATGCACAAGTAAAAGCCACCATGGAGCGCATGGC
>CAIODE010000439.1 GCA_903856875.1 uncultured Burkholderiales bacterium | reverse complement strand
GGTCAAGTGTCCGCTGCTGTCAAAGCCGCCCTCGCAGGGTAATTTAATTGGGGTCAGAGCAACATTAATTTCCAATCAAAGGGGCTAAGAACTAAGGGGGCTTCCTCATGCTGGGGTACCAGAAATCGTCAGCCCCCTTAGTTCTTAGCCCCTTTGATTGGAAATTAATGTTGCTCTGACCCCAATTAAATTACCCTGCGAGGGCGGCTTTGACAGCAGCGGACACTTGACCCATATCGGCTTTACCGGCCAACTGGGTTTTGACAGCGCCCATCACTTTGCCCATGTCACCAGGGCCAGAGGCGCCCAAGGAAGTCACGATGGCTTGAACTGCAGCTGTGACTTCCTCGGCAGACATGCGCGCTGGCAAATAGGCTTGCAACACCACCATCTCGGCTTTTTCAATGTCGACCAAGTCTTGGCGAGCTGCTAATTCAAACGCTGCAATAGAGTCTTTGCGCTGCTTCACCAGTTTGTCCAGGATGACCACAATGGCTGCGTCATCCAACACCACGCGCTCGTCCACTTCCTTTTGCTTCATGGCAGACAGCAACAAACGAATGGTGCCTAGGCGCGCAGTGTCTTTGGCGCGCATGGCGTTTTTCATGTCTTCGGTGATTTGGTCTTTGAGGCTCATGGTGTTTCCTAAAGTGGATTGACGCTGGCTTGAATTAAAAAAGCCCGCTTGAGCGTCCTCCAGCGGGCTTTGCTTGGCCCCGGAGGGCTTCGCAGCTTCAAAAATTCAGGCGAATCTTTGAACGAAGTGAACTGACTGCCGAAGCAGATTAGTACAGCTTCTTGGGCAATTGCATGCTGCGCACGCGCTTGTAATGGCGCTTCACAGCGGCCGCTTTTTTGCGCTTGCGTTCTGTGGTGGGCTTTTCATAAAACTCACGGGCACGCAAGTCGGTCAACAGACCGAGTTTTTCAATGGTGCGTTTGAAGCGGCGAAGTGCTACGTCAAACGGCTCGTTTTCTTTCACGCGAATGGTGGTCATGGATTTCAATGTTTCCAAAATATGCCGACTGACACTGAGAGGGAAGATCGAGCCCTTACAAGCAGTTTCGGCGGGTTCCCCGTCACGAACTAGTATTTGGCAGACGGAGGATTGCCAGCAAAGCCTTGGATTATAGCCCTAAGTTTTGGACTGTTTTGACCTATTTTTGGGCGATATTTACAGGGCTACAGCCTGTTTTTGCTTGAGGGCTTGGGCGCAGGCAAATGCGCTGGACCAAGCCCACTGGAAGTTGTAGCCCCCCAACCAACCGGTCACATCGACCACTTCCCCGATGAAATAAAGGCCTGGCTGCTTGGATTCCATGGTTTGGGACGATAAATCTCGGGTGTCGACCCCGCCCAATGTCACTTCGGCTTTTTTGTAGCCCTCGCTGCCATTGGGGGTGAGGGGCCAGTGGCTCAGTTTTTGGGCCAATTGAAGCAAGGCTTTGTCGCTGGCCTCGGCCACCGGTCGTTGCCATTGGGGGTCTTGTGCTACCCAGGCGTCTGCCAGTCGGTGCGGCACCCAGGCGCCAAGCTCATTGGCAATGAGCTTTTTGGACCTGACTTTGGCTTGCATGAGCGAGCTTTCAATGTTTTCTTGCGGGGCAAAGTTCAAATGTAAGGGCTGACCTTCTTGCCAATAGCTGGAAATTTGCAACACGGCAGGGCCGGACAAGCCTCGGTGTGTGAACAAAAGGTCTTCGTCAAAACGCATGAGTGTCTTTTTGGCGCCGGTTTCGATACTCACCGGCAATGACAGACCAGCCAAACTTGCATAAGGCGCCCATTCAGCGCCATCAAAGGTGAGGGGGACCAAGCCTGCCCGTCGGGCAACCAAACGCAGGCCATATTGCGCTGCAATGCGATAACCAAAATCGGTGGCACCGATTTGAGGGATTGACAGGCCGCCAGTGGCAATGACCACGGCGCCGGCTTGAACTTCGCCCTGGTCAGTTTGTAATTTGTAATCAGAGTCCTCAGAGGCGATGGCTTTCACGCCACAGCCTTGCCAACGCTTCACGCCACCCTTGTCGCATTCCTTCAAAAGCATTTGAATCAAATCTTCTGAAGAACGATCGCAAAACAATTGGCCCTTGTGTTTCTCATGGAAAGGGATGTCGTAAGACTGCATCAGATCAATGAAGTCTTGCGCGGTATAGCGCGACAAAGCACTGCGGCAGAAGTGCGGATTTTCGCTGAGGAAATGTTTGTGGGGCGCATTGGCATCGATGAGCCGATTGGTGAAATTGCTTCGACCGCCGCCAGAAATTCGAATTTTTTCAGCCACCTTTTGGCTGTGATCGATCAACAAGACGGACAAGCCCAATTGGCCAGCCACACCAGCACAAAAAAGGCCAGCAGCGCCGGCGCCTACGATGACCACATCACATGTTTGCATGCAGTGGGAGTGTAGGGCTAGATGGCTGCGTTTGGAAAATTTGGGCGCAAGCTTGAATCACATCGCCGACCACCAAGATGCTGGGGCTTTTCAGGCCTGTCTCATTCAACGTGAAAGTAAGGCGGTCAAGGCGTGTTAGAGCTTGGCGCTGCTGAGGCAAGCTGGCGTTCTCAATGATGGCAACGGGTGTGTCTGCAGGCAGACCCGTGAGAAGTTCTTTTTGAATGTTGTCTGCACCACTCACGCCCATGTAAATGACCAATGTGAGTTTGGCATCGCGCGCGGTGGCTGCCAGTTGGCGCCAATCGGTGCCACGGTCTCCGGGCTTGGCATGGCCTGTGACAAAAACCACGCCATGAGCATGCTCGCGATGTGTGAGCGGCGCTCCCAAACTGCTGATGGCGGCTAAACCTGAAGTGATGCCGTTGATGATTGTGACCTCAATGACCACTTTGCGAAGGTGCTCAACTTCTTCGCCGCCGCGGCCAAAAATAAAGGGATCACCTCCCTTGAGGCGCACCACAGTTTCACCTTCATTCACGGCATGGATCATGAGCTTTTCAATGAAGGCTTGCGGCGTGCTTTTGCAGCCGCCGCGTTTGCCCACATGAACAATGCGAGCAGATGGTGATGCATGGATTAAAACTTCATCGTTGACCAAGTCATCGACGAACAAAACGGTAGCGGCTTGAATGGCTTTGACGGCTTTGAGGGTGAGCAATTCAGGATCGCCCGGGCCAGCGCCCACCAGAGTGCATGTGCCTAATACGCAAGCTGATGGTTGGGTGATAGATGAATCGTTGTGGCTCATAAGGATTTCAAG
>CAIODE010000438.1 GCA_903856875.1 uncultured Burkholderiales bacterium | reverse complement strand
CTCTGCTAAATAGCCCACACCGGCAAAACCGCCTGACTCTTCATCAACAGTGCCACTGATTTCCAGTGCGCCTGGAATGGGCAAACCCGATTCGATCAAAGCTTCACACGCAATGATGCTGGCGGCCAAACCGCCTTTCATATCGCAGGTACCGCGGCCATAAATTTTGCCATCGCGAATTTCAGCGCCGAAGGGGTCGGAGGTCCAACCACTGCCGGCTTCCACCACATCGATGTGGCTGTTGAAGTGCACGCACTCGCCGGCGCTTGAACCTTGCCAACGCGCCACCACATTCACACGGGGCTTCGCATCGGAGTCACCCGGGGCGCCAAGCGCACGCACATATTCAACGGCAAAACCGCGCGGCTTCAGTCGCTCTCCAATGTACCTGGCGCAGGCTTCGTAGGCATCGCCAGGCGGATTGACAGTGGGAATGCGCACCAAGTCTTGCGTGAGGGCCACTACTTCATCTCGCTTGGCCTCAATGCGTGCCAAGACAGCTTGAATTTGCGGGCTAAGGGCCTCAGCGCTAGTTTTTGTATCCATCAGTTTTGTCTCCAAGGCAAGCCACGCATTTTCCAACCCCCTAAATTTCCGCGATGCGCATGGGCATCGGGATCTCCTTCAAAGCCCTCCAAAATATTGAAAGCCTCAATGCCCAACTGGCTGGCCCTTTGCGCCGCAGCCACAGACCTCACGCCGCTTCGGCAGAGCAACACAACTTTAAGGCCTGCTGACGCAATGGCCTGAATGCCAGCATCAAATTCTGAGTTCACATCAACCACAGGCCACTGCTTCCAAGCCAGCGCTTTGGCTTCAGGCACAAACCCAACCCAAGCGCGCTCTGCATCCGAGCGCACATCGACCATCACAGCCTCGCCCGACTGCACCCAGTGCCACGCCAGCTCTGGGTAGACATCGCCAGCATAGCCTTGGGCTGGTCGAATGGTTAAGACATCGTTTCGCATGGGTTCTCCTCCGGCATCTTGCCGTAAACCAGAATTTAAATTGGCGGGTACCGCTTCATCTATTCGACGCGGATTAGGCAGGTTCAGATTGTTCATGGTTTCAACAAACTGCGCTTGGGTTTGACCCGCGACACGCACATTGTGTTTCATCTCTTGCGCAATGCTGGAATGGGTTCGACCTTGATAATCATGACCCGGCCACACCGTGGTGTTTTCGGGCAATTTAAACAAGATCTCGGTGAGGCTGTGATACAGCGCTTCAGCACTGCCCGACTGAAAGTCTGTGCGACCGCAACCACCAATCAGCAGCGTATCGCCAGTGAACACATGAGCACCTTCGTTGGCAGCCACATAAAAACTCATGCTGCCTGCTGTATGGCCAGGCGTGTGCAATGCCTTGAGCGCAAATGCGCCAAACTCAATCAATTGACCATCGACCAGTTGCACCGAGGCTGTGCCAATGTGACAGCCCTCAGGTGCTGCCGTTTTCAAGCCCAAATGCTCTGCCAGCAAACCTGCGCTGGTAATGTGATCTGCATGCGCATGGGTTTCTAATGCCCAATTGACTTTGAGGCCCTTGTCTTGAATGAGCTTTTGATCGCGTTCAATTTGATCGTCTACGGGGTCAATGATGACGGCATCTCGCGTGTCAGGGTCAAAGACCAAATAGGTATAAGTGCTGGAATGGCTGTCAAACAGCTGAATGACTTGCGCTTGCGAGTAAGGCATGTCCAGCCTTAGGCAAATTTTGTGAGCATTTCGGCCACATGCTCTGCCGATTGATCACCTTGCTCAATCATGCAGCCCACCATGGCAAAAAAGGATTTGTCCAAAGCTTTGCGAGATGCCGCCATTTGCTGTGCAATTTTTTCGCAATCTGCATCTGTCTCAATGAGTTTTTGCAAACCCCGCAATTGGCCTTCAATTCGGGCCAGACGGGCACACAGGGCTTTCTTTTTTTCAGGGTCGGCAATGCGGCTCATGGCAATCTTTCTGGAGGGCAACAAATTA
This sequence comes from uncultured Burkholderiales bacterium, assembly GCA_903856875.1. Lineage (GTDB taxonomy): Bacteria > Pseudomonadota > Gammaproteobacteria > Burkholderiales > Burkholderiaceae_C > Limnohabitans_A. The sequence goes on along the minus strand of CAIODE010000438.1, from coordinate 219 downwards.
TGATAGCTTGTGCCAGCCTTTTTAAACATATTTCTGGAACCCTGCTTGATGCTTGCTAATTTGCACCCGTATTTCACCGCCGGACTCGGCGGCATTCTCATTGGATTGGCCAGTTGGCTGCTTTGGTGGGGCCTTGGCCGCATTGCGGGCATCAGCGGCATCACCTCGGAAACAATGGCTGCACCCACTCACCCTGACACATGGCGGTGGGCGTTTTTG
>CAIODE010000437.1 GCA_903856875.1 uncultured Burkholderiales bacterium | reverse complement strand
GCACATTGAGATCGCTGCCGACACGCTTGCCAGTTTGGCAGGTGATATCCGCTGAGCGTTTTTATTCAGCAGCTTGAGACTTTATTTGAGAGCCGTCTTAAGTTGTTCGATGCGGTCTTGACCCCAAAACATTTGATCGCCCACAAAAAAAGTGGGCGCCCCAAAGACGCCTCGGTCGACTGCCTGTGTGGTGACATCTTTGAGCCTGTCTTTAGTCGCTTGCTCGTTGGCCAAAACTAGTAATTCAGCAGGATCAAAGTGCGCTTCGCGCAAAACATGCGCTACCACCTCAGGGTCATTGAGGTTCAAGGCGTCCACCCAAATGGCTTTGAAAATAAGGTCCATGAAATCATGCATTCGAGCATCTGAACGCATTTGCAATGCCGTCAGCATGCGCATGAGTGTGGTGGTGATGATGGGGAAAAAAGGGTTGATTTCTAAAGGCACGCCGTAGCTGTCAGCAAAACGCTTGAAATCAACAAAGATGTACTTGCCCTTGGCAGGTACGCTAACGGGTGAAGAGTTTCCCGTTGCTTTGAACACGGCACCCAATAGCATGGGAAGATAGTTTGGACTGGCGCCTGTTTCCAACTTTATTTTTTGCATTTGCGTGTGCGCCAAATAGGTGGCCAAGCTGCCAAAGTCAAAATAATAATCAAATGTTTTTGTCATGTTGTGTCTCTTACGCTGGAGTTAAAACTTTTCCATGTAGGGCCGTAAATCGAGTTCGTGCGTCCATGCGTCTCTGGGCTGTTGGTGCAGCATCCAATAGGCGTCTGCAATGTGATCCGGATTTAAGATGCCGCCCTGATCCTTCAATGCGTAGCGTTCAGGAAAAAGTGTGCGAATGAAATCTGTATCAATGGCGCCGTCAATGATGGTGTGCGCCACATGGATGCCCATCGGCCCCAACTCGCGCGCCATGCTTTGAGCCAATCCGCGCAAAGCCATTTTGCCGCCTGAAAATCCAGCAAAGTTTGCGCTGCCTCTTAAAGAGGCCGTGGCACCCGTAAAAATAATGGTCCCTTTGTGACTAACGCCGTGGGCGTTTTGTTCGGTACTGGAGGTTCTTGAAACCATTCTTTTGGCAACTTCTCGTCCATTCAAAAAGCCGGCTAAACAAGCCATTTCCCACATTTTGGTGTACCGCCTTGCTGTCTCGGTCAAGATGCTGTTGGGTGAGTTGGCGCCAATGTTGAAGACCAACACCTCAATGGGGCCAATCTTGGACTCGATATGATCGACAAGGGCTATGACTTCATCTTCTTGACGGGCATCGGATGCAAAACCATGCGCCACGCCACCAGATTGGTGGATGGTTTCAAGCAAGGGTTGCAGTTTCTCAAGGGTTCTGCGGGTGACGCAAACCACAAATCCCTCGCGTGCAAATCGCTTGGCAACCGCGCCACCTGTTGCATCGCCGGCCCCTATGACCAAGCAAACTTTTGATTTTGACATTCTGTGACTTTATGGGCTTTGTTGAGCGATTCACATCTGATTGAAATCAGCAAACATGGAATTCCACTGATTCAATTGCTTCGAATTACACGCCTTCAATAATTCGAATATCACGAACCACCGCATTGCTGCCCAAAGCTGCAAGCGCCTCTTTGTAGCCGGGGCTGTTGTAGGCGGCAAGCGCTGCCTCAACGCTTTCAAACTCGATGAGCACTGTGCGCTGTTGTAATCCGCTTTCTTTGACTGCAGCAGGTACGCCTCGTGCTAAAAATTTGCCACCTGCGGCCGTCAAACTAGGGCCAGCCAATTTGGCATAAGCAGCCAATGCTTCAGTGTCGATGATTTCGCGATAAGCGCTAATCCAATATGCTTTTGCCATTCTGTGATCCATTGCTAAAAGTTGAAAAATTGACTCGCCAGCAGCCCTAAGTCTACTGGCCCGCTTTGATGTTGTTCTCTTTTACAACTTTGCCCCATTTGTCGATTTCGTTTCGAATGAAGCGGTCAAATTCTTGAGGGCTAGTAGAAGTGATCGCCACGCCCATTTGAACTAAACGCTCTTGGACAGCCGGTAGTTTCAAAGCCTTGGCGACTTCTGCGTTCATGCGATTCACAATGCTTGCGGGTATGCCAGCTGGGCCAAGCAAGCCCCAATAGGCTTGTGCTTCAAATCCATCAATTCCCAGCTCCTGAAGCGTGGGCACATCTGGTAGTTCTGGCATTCTTTTGGAAGAGGTTACAGCCAATGGGCGCAGTCTGCCGCCTGCAAAATGGGGTGCCCATAAAGCGTAGGTGGCCATGGTGACAGGCACGTGACCTGCCACGCCATCAGTGGCCAAGGGCCCACCGCCTTTGTAGGGAATGTGAGTCCAGTCAACTTTGAGTGTGTTACCCAAAGAGGTCATGGCCAAATGCGCCATGCTGCCAGAGCCAATCGTGCCATAACCAATGGTGCCAGGTTTACTTTTCGCAGCTTGCACCAGATCATTGAAGGTTTTGTAGGGGGTACTTGCATGCGCCGTCACGACCATCGATCCTGTGCCAATTTGCATGACGGGTGTCAGGTCCCTCAAGGTGTCAAATGGTAGATTGGGGTAAAGACTTGGGTTGACGCCATGCGTGTCAAACACCATGACCCAGGTGTACCCATCTGGCGGTGCTTTGGCAGCAATGCCAGTTCCAATGGAGCCTGATGCCCCTGAACGGCTGTCAACGATGATGGGTTGCCCGAGTGCTTGCTGCAGGTGCGGTTGCAAGAGGCGTGAGATTTGGTCAACCGTTCCCCCAGTGGGGAAGGGGTTAATGATTTTGATTGGTTGGTTTGGCCAGTTGGTTTGAGCCATCGCCCCAGACGCAAAGCACAAGGCCAATGCAAGAGACAAAAACTTACCAAGTAGTTTGAAGGTCATGTTCTACTTTCCGAGAGTTAATGTCAAAGATCGTAGTGACTTAATCAATTTGCAATACTAGGGTTTTCGATATTGAGCAGAGTCAGTTGTGACAGAAAATGGGTTGTTCAAT
>CAIODE010000436.1 GCA_903856875.1 uncultured Burkholderiales bacterium | reverse complement strand
GCACGTTCAATTCCAAAACAAGTTTGTGCGCATCGATGGTGATCGAGTCGCCTTCGTGCACAAACGCAATGGTGCCGCCGGCTGCTGCTTCGGGCGCCACGTGTCCCACCACCATGCCCCAGGTGCCGCCAGAGAAACGGCCATCGGTAATCAGGCCGACGCTTTCGCCCAAACCAGCGCCAATGAGTGCACCCGTGGGGGCCAGCATTTCGGGCATGCCAGGGCCACCTTTGGGGCCGAGGTAACGCAAGACCATGACGTCGCCAGCTTTGATCTTGCCATCCAAAATGGCTTGCAAAGCAGATTGCTCGTCGTCGAACACGCGGGCAGGGCCCGTGATCACGGGGTTCTTCAAACCTGTGATTTTGGCCACGGCACCTTCAGGTGACAAGTTGCCCTTCAGAATGGCCAAGTGACCTTCTGCGTACATGGGTTTGTCGATAGGGCGAATCACATCCTGGTCGGCGCGAGGCGCGTCTGGAATGTCTTTTAAGTTTTCTGCCACTGTTTTGCCATTGATGGTCATGCAATCGCCATGCAACAAACCAGCCTTCAATAAGACCTTCATCACTTGTGGAATACCGCCTGCCTGGTGCAAGTCAACGGCCAAATATTTGCCGCTGGGTTTCAAGTCGCAAATGACGGGAATCTTTTTGCGCATGCGCTCGAAGTCGTCAATGGTCCATGGAACTTCAGCGGTGTGCGCAATGGCCAAGAAGTGCAACACGGCATTGGTGGAGCCGCCGGTGGCCATGATGACGGCCACGGCGTTTTCGATCGACTTTTTGGTCACGATGTCGCGTGGCTTCAAATCGTTCTTGATGGCTTCCAACAAAACCTTGGCCGACGCTTTGGCCGAATTTTTTGTTTCATCATGGGGGTTTGCCATGGTGGAAGAATAGGGCAGCGACATGCCCAGTGCTTCAAACGAAGAAGACATGGTATTGGCCGTGTACATACCGCCGCATGAACCCGTGCCAGGAATGGCGCGCTTCTCAATTTCTTTCAAATCAAAGTCGCTCAAATTGCCAGCAGAGTTTTGGCCCACCGCTTCAAACACACTCACAATGTTAAGGTCCTTGCCTTGGTATCGGCCGGGCAAAATGGTGCCGCCATACACATAAATAGCAGGCACATTGGCACGCAAGATGCCCATCATGCCGCCAGGCATGTTTTTGTCACAACCGCCCACCACCAACACACCGTCCATCCACTGGCCTTGAACGCAAGTTTCAATGCAGTCAGAAATCACTTCACGACTCACAAGCGAATATTTCATGCCCTCGGTGCCCATGGCCATGCCGTCTGAAATGGTGGGCGTGCCAAAAATTTGAGCATTGCCACCAGCCTCTTCAATGCCCTCAACCGCTGCATCTGCCAACTTCTGAAGACCGCTGTTGCAAGGTGTGATGGTGCTGTGACCATTGGCCACACCCACCATGGGTTTTACAAAATCACCTTCTTCATAGCCCATGGCGTAATACATCGAGCGATTGGGCGCCCGAGATTTACCTTGCGTGATGTTGGCACTGCGGCGATTGCTAGGGGTAGCAGGGTGAATAGGGATGATTTTGTCTGTCATGTTGTCACTTTATAGATAGCAGGTAAGGTCTTGAAATCTTATTCTAATAGAGCCAACCTCATGTCATAGAGCCAAGCTCAGAAAGTTCGTGGGCAGGGGCAG
>CAIODE010000435.1 GCA_903856875.1 uncultured Burkholderiales bacterium | reverse complement strand
TTCAGTTCGGGCGAAGAAGCGCTGCGCTTAACGGCTTGGTTTGGACCGCACAATCCCGGTCGCGATCCTGGCGCGCCAGGCTCTAAACACACCGACTACACGGCACAAGACGTGACAGAAGGCGGCACCACCATACCTTATTGGTTGGAAGATCCACACATTCGCAAAGAGTACCAAGAACTCTTGAAGCGCAACAGCGTGCCAGATCGCATGGACCCTGATTGGTACAACATTCCCGCGGAGTTCATGGCAAAGTTTGGACCGAAAAAATAATGAATGACCACGTGATCGCCCCCACAACGCAGGAAGCACCTGCTGGCGGTCGCGTTTTTTTCAGCAATGTTCGCCGCAGTTTGGAGGGCGAAGATGAAATTATTTTGATCAGCGTGGGCGTTGACATTGGCTCGTCCACTTCACATTTGGTGTTCTCGCGTTTGGTGTTAGAGAGGCTCGACAACCGATACATCGTGAGCGAGCGCACTGTGCTGCATGAGTCCGATGTGTTACTCACACCGTATGCATCCGATCAAAGCATTGATGCTGCAGCTTTGGGCCAATTCATTGAAGCCCAATATGAACAAGCTGGCATTGGGCCAGACAAAATTGACACCGGCGCCTTGATCCTCACGGGTGTGGCGGTGCGGCGAAGTAATTCGCGCGCCATTGCCGATTTGTTTGCAGCGCAAGCAGGCAAGTTTGTATCCGTCAGCGCGGGGGATGCTTTGGAAACGACACTCGCTGCATTTGGTTCCGGTGCCGCAGCACGTTCTGTGCGCGAAACTGCACGCGTCATGAACATCGACATTGGCGGCGGCACCACCAAAATTGCCGTGTGTGAAAACGGCGAGTTGGTTGACCTGACAGCGGTGGACATTGGTGCGCGCATCGTGGCCTTGGATGCCAACGGTGCTGTGGTTCGTTTGGAAGAAGCTGGCCGAAGATTTGCGCAAGAAGTCGGCCTTAATTTGCAATTGGGCCAGGTCCTCGCGCCCGCAGATTTGGAGCGCATGGTAGCGCGCATGGCCGACAGAATATTTGAAGTGGCTGGCACTTCAACACCTGACGCAACAAGCCAGTCCTTGCTCAGGCTTGAACCCCTGTTGGCTCAAAGAATGCCAGATGTGCTCACGTTTTCAGGTGGCGTTTCAGAATACGTTTACGGCAGAGCAACGCAAGCCTATGGCGACTTAGGCCCAATGCTGGCCAAGGCAGTTCGGGCCAAAGCTGAAACATGGGGCCCCAGACTCGAGGTGCCAGATCAAGGCATACGTGCCACAGTGATCGGCGCATCTCAGTACACCGTTCAAGTCAGCGGCAGCACCATTTATGTGGAGCCTGCTACTATTTTGCCGCTGCGCAACGTGCCTGTCATAGCGCCGCAGTTGGATTTGGCGGCTGACACATTGAACGGCCCAGAAATTTCACAGCACATTCAACGTGCACTCAGGCGGCTGGATTTGCACGAGGGTGAAAAGGCCGTTGCCTTGTGCTATCGCTGGCAAGGCTCGGCCACCTTTCAAAGACTGGATGCTTTCTGCCGCGCGGTAGTTCAGGGCATGGCCTCTGTGTTG
>CAIODE010000434.1 GCA_903856875.1 uncultured Burkholderiales bacterium | reverse complement strand
GTTTGAGGAAGCCCCCTAAGTATTTCTTCCAAGCTTGCCTCGTCACGGTAACTCAGTGTTTTCAGCGGGAGCTTGTGCGTTGCGAGGCCCCACAGTGCCTAAGCGTGCCTTAAGTGATTGCGGTTGACCAGTGATGATGGCAGCGTAGTTGGTCGTGTTGGACAAAACCTTTTTCACATAATCACGCGTTTCATTGAACGGAATGTTCTCTGCCCAAATAGCGGCTTCAAGTACTGGACCTTTGCGCCATGCACGTGACCTGCTTGGGCCGGCGTTGTAGGCTGCTGCTGCCAAAGGCATTGAGCCATCAAAATCGTCGAGCACCAACTTCAGATAGCCCGTGCCAATCGCCACATTGATCTCCTGATCAGTAATTTGGTGCGCTTGAAAATTTGTCATCCCAATTTTTTTGGCCGTCCACTTGGCTGTGGCCGGCATGACCTGCATCAAGCCAGCTGCGCCCACCACCGATTTAGCATCTGTGATGAAGCGGCTTTCTTGTCGAATCAGGCCATACACATAAGCGGGGTCGAGTTGGATTTCTTTGGCTTTGCGCAAGACCGTTTCTTTGAGAGGCATCGGAAAACGTTGATCAAAATCAATTTGTGTTTTCGTGCGGTCGCTGGTGTTAATGCATCGATCCCACACTTGTTTGCTGCAAGCTAAATCTGCGGCGGCCAACAATTCGCGTTCACTCATGCCGCCAGGTGTGTGCAAATTGGTGCTGTAATTCCATTCGCGATTGCCTTCAGATCTGAGCCCTAAACTCAAAGCAGTCAAGGCCCGTTGCAATCCTGCATTTTGGGCGGCCACTGATTTTTCTTGCGGTGTCAGAGCTTCTGGTTTGGCTGGCGCTGTAATGGCTTGGCCTAGCTCTTCCATTGCGAGCTGTTCGTAGAAGCCCTTGACACTGGCAATGCTTTGGAGGGCGGCTACGGCTTCTAAGCGCATGGGTTCTAAGGTGGCGGGGTTGGCGGCCAACTGTCCGCGTGCTTTCCAATAAATCCAGGCCGGATCTTGCTTGGCGCTGTCCAAGGCATCAATGGCAGATATCACTGCTTTCCAATCGCCGCTTCTCAGTGCTGCGCGTGTTTTCCAAATGAGCAAGTCGTCGTTCAAATCTTGATTGCGGGTAACTTTGTTGAAGTAACTGTGCGCGTTGTCTTGCAGTTTTTGAGCAGCCTGTTTGCCAATCATGGCCCACACCCAGTTGTGCTCTTCTTTGGTGAGCATCAAGCCCCATTTTTTTTCGAGCAACTGAGCCGCTTTGTCGGGGTCTGTGTTGGCGATTCGAATCAGCGCCAAGACTGAAAGCTCTTTGCGTTTTTTGGTGATGGCCAGTAGGCGTTTGTCTAAATATTTTTGGGGGTCGGCATGAATCAAGACGGCTTGTTTGCCCAGTTCCACCGATTCAATGTTGAGTGCCAATTGGGCTGCGCGCGGGCGATTGTTGTCCATCGCCAAGCGAGCTTTTCGCCACAAGTCGAGCGATTCTATTTTCTTGAGTTCGAAAAGTTTTTCAGCCGTGTAGGTGCAACCATCTTCGGTGTCCCTGAAGGCGTACCAAAGGCGTTTTAATTCTGTGGCTGTTTCAGGCTTTGAAACGAATGCATCGGTTGACAACGCATAGCATCTAACTTCCCGGTCATCGTTCATGCGAAAGAGAGCGTATTCCTTTGCAAAGTCGGCCCAGTCCCTTTGCCGGCCCATTTGCAGCAACCAATCGTTGCGCAAGCGGTCCTCGGCATAGGTGCCAGCGTATTGCGTCAAAAACTGTTGAATTTCTGAGTCACTGGCTTGGTCTAGCCGTACTCGCAGTTCCCAATAAGCAGCCCAGGGCTCTAGCGCGTGGCCTTTGGCCTTGGGCAAGAGGCGTGAAAGCTGGGCTTTGTCGTTCTTTTTAAAGGCTTGGCTCATGTCCAAAATGACCTCATCTGCCTTGTTTGGGGCATTTGTTTGGCTCAAGGCAGGACTCAAGAACGAGAAAATGAGGAGGGAGGCCCCAAGCGATGTCAAAATCTGTGTCAATTGCATAGGTCGATTATGGACAAATCAGAAGCCAAAAAACAAATTCGCCAAGACTTGTTGAAAGCGCGCCTCAACATGACAGATCGCCAAGAGCGGGTTGACGCCCTGCAACGGGTGATGCGCATCTGGTTGTTTGGCCGTCCTGAGTTGGTCATTGGGGCTTATTGGCCCATCAAGGGTGAGTTTGACCCTTTGCCCGCGCTGCATCGTTGGAAAGAAGATGGTGAGTTAACGGGTGAGTCGCAATTGCGCCGAATTGGGCTGCCCGTTGTGGACAAAGTGAATAAAACGCTCACCTTTCACGCGTGGTACCCCGGTTGTCCCATGGAGGAAGATGCCTACGGCATTCCCAAGCCCAAAGACACCGAAGTGATTGTGCCCACTTTGTTGTTTGTGCCTTGCGTGGGTTACAGCGCGGGGGGCTTTCGATTGGGTTATGGCGGTGGTTTTTACGATCGCACTTTGGCGGCCATTCAGCCCAAACCTTTTACCGTTGGTATGGGTTTCACAGAGGCTTATGTGGACGATTTTGAGCCTGAGCCCCACGATGTGCCGCTCGATGCTATTTTGAATGACAACGGTGTGGTGTGGCCATTTGGTTGATCTGTCGAAAAGACAATTCAACAATGAGTTCAGCGTTTAGCAAGAAAAAAAATAGGTTACTCAATCGATATGGCAAGACCTAAATCCGCCACGCACGATATCAAGCGCGATGCCATTTTGGACATTGCCGCACAGTGCTTTGCCGATCGCAGTTATCCGGCCGCCAGCATGAATGAAATTGCTACGGCATGTGGTACTTCGAAAGCGCGTCTCTACCATTATTACGGCAGCAAAGAAGCGATTCTGTTTGACCTCATGGACCGCTATACGCAGCGTTTGTTGTCGCTGATTGCTTTGACTGAAGCTACTGCGCAGCGCCGCAATTTGGACGATCGTGCGGCTTTGCATGAACTCATCCGTGCTTTTTTGCAGGAGTACGAAAGCTCGGCCACTCGGCATGTGGCTTTGTTGAACGACACGCAGTTCTTGAGTGATGCGCCCGATGAACATTTGGGTTCGCCTGTCATTTCGCCGCGCGAACTCATTTTGAACCGCCAGCGCGATGTGGTGGCCGCCGTGACGCGCGCTTTGCGCCGTGCTTATCCTGGTAGATTGAACGCTTCCAACCAAACCGCCATCACCATGATGTTGTTCGGTATGATCAACTGGACTTTCACCTGGCTTCGTCCTGGTGGACCCATCTCGTATGTGGCCTTCGCAGATGAAGTCATTGCCCTGTTAGAAAAGGGCTTGAATTAATTTAATTGGGGTCAGAGCAACATTAATTTCCAATCAAAAGGGG
>CAIODE010000433.1 GCA_903856875.1 uncultured Burkholderiales bacterium | reverse complement strand
TACCTCTATTTTCGCCAATTTGAAGAAGCCTTGCCCAAGTGACGAATCGTACCCAAAATCGGCCTCCCCCAATCTGCGGGGAAGTGTTTAGGAAAAAAATGATTTCTTCTCGTGAAAGTCTAAAGGCCTGGCTGCGTTTGAGCCTCACGCTAGGTGTGGGCAATGTCACAGCACGCGCCTTGCTTCTCAGGTTTGGCTTGCCTGAGGCCATCTTTGAACTAAGCGCTGCCGAGCTGCAAACACTTGTAAGCGGCCCCATGAGCCAGCAACTACGCCTCATCCCACTCGGCTTAGAAGAAGCATTAGAGACCACCTGGGAGTGGCTCCAAACGCAGGCTCATCTCGGAACATCTAAGTCCGCGCACAAGCGCGTTCTCACCTTGGCCGATAAGGACTATCCCAGTTGCCTCCTGCTCACCCCCGACCCGCCTTGCCTGCTGTATGTTTTAGGGCAAACACAACACCTTCATTTTCTCAGCCCACCCGCCGACACAGCGCCACGTGCGCTGGCCGTGGTGGGCAGCCGCAATCCCACGCCACAAGGGCGCTTGAATGCTCACGACTTTGCCTTTCATCTGGCACAAGCTGGCCTTACCGTGGTTTCTGGCTTGGCCTTGGGTGTCGACACTGCGGCGCACCAAGGTGCGTTAAAAGGTGGCAACCCGCATCATCCCTTGCACACGGTGGCCATCGTGGGTACCGGTTTAGACCGTGTCTATCCGCATCAAAATCACGCTTTGGCCTTACAGATTGCAGCACATGGCTTGTTAATCAGCGAATACCCATTGAACACGCCGCCCATCACCTCCAATTTCCCAAAACGCAATCGACTGATCGCTGGTTTGTCGCAGGGCTGTTTGGTGGTCGAAGCCGCAGCGCGTTCTGGTTCTTTGATTACCGCAAAGCAAGCCTTGGACTTGGGCAAAGAGGTGTTTGCCATTCCTGGCTCCATTCACACCACCGTCGCCAAAGGATGTCATGACCTCATCAAGCAAGGCGCCAAGTTGGTCGACTGCGCACAAGATATTTTGGAGGAGTTGAAAGACCTGCCCGATGTTCAGTGGCAAACCGCGCATGCACCTGACTTATTCAACACACCCAGAGAGCTCGATCCATTTTTAGAAAATTCACAGCTTGGCACATCAAGTTTGAAGGTGCTTGACTATTTGGGACAAGACCCCGTGGGCCTAGATGAGCTGCAAATGCGAAGTGGCTTAAGCACGTCGCAGCTGCAAGCTGAATTGTTTCAATTGGAATTAAACGGCGCCTTAGGCCGTTTACAAGGCGGTCTTTATCAAAAACTCAACCCGCGTCGTTAATCCTTTGAACCCTCTTCTTTAAACCACGGCGCCTGAGTTAGGGTCGTCTGGGTCTTCGTCTTTTTTCGGTGCGGCTTTGATCAAGTCCTCACGCCGAATGCCCAACCACATGGCAATGGCCGCCGCCACAAACACGGACGAATAAATACCAAACAAAATGCCAATGGTCAGGGCCATCGCAAAGTAGTGCAAAGTCTCTCCGCCAAACAGCAACATGGAAAGCACCATGATTTGCGTGGAGCCGTGCGTGATGATGGTTCGGCTGATGGTGGACGTAATGGCGTTGTCGATGATTTCAACCGTGTTCATCTTGCGATAACGCCGAAAATTCTCGCGAATTCGGTCAAAGATCACCACCGATTCATTCACTGAATAACCCAACACCGCCAACACCGCGGCCAACACCGCCAAGGAGAATTCCCACTGAAAGTAGGCAAAGAAGCCCAAGATAATGATGACGTCGTGCAAGTTGGCAATGATGGCTGCCACTGAGAATTTCCATTCAAAGCGAACTGCCAAATAGAGCATGATGCCGATCACCACAAAGGCCAATGCCTTCAGGCCGTCGGTCGCCAATTCTTCACCCACTTGAGGGCCTACAAATTCTGTGCGGCGCATTGTGGCTTCTGCGTTTTCCGCCTTCAGCGCGGACATCAAGGTTTCACTTTGCTGCGCAGAACTCACGCCCTTTTGCGCAGGCAATCGAATCATGACATCGCGAGCTGTACCAAAGTTTTGCACTTGCACATCGTTGTAGCCCAAGCCGGACACCACGCCACGCACTTTGTTGAGATCGGCAGGCTGGCTGTAGCTCACTTCCATCACGGTGCCGCCAGTGAATTCCACCGACAAATGCAAACCACGACTGAACAAGAAGAACACTGCCAGCAAAAAAGTTACGAGTGAGATCACGTTGAAGATCAACGCATTCTTCATGAACGGGATGTCTTTGCGGATTTTGAAAAATTCCATGGTGCTTCTCCGCTTTATGCTTTGTCGTCGGTTGTTGCAGGCAGTGCAGAACCGTCAGGTCGCCAAACCGTGCCAATAGACACTGACTTGAGTTTCTTCTGACGGCCATACCAAAGATTGACCAAGCCGCGCGAGAAAAACACCGCAGAGAACATGCTGGTCAAAATGCCCAAACAGTGCACCACGGCAAAGCCGCGAACAGGGCCAGAACCAAATGCCAACAAGGCAACACCGGCAATCAGGGTAGTGATGTTGGAGTCAAAAATAGTGGCCCAGGCACGCTCATAGCCCGTGTGAATGGCCGCTTGGGGCGAAGCGCCCAAACGCAACTCTTCACGCACACGCTCGTTGATGAGCACGTTGGAATCGATGGCCATACCCAGCGCCAGCGCCATAGCAGCCATGCCAGGCAATGTGAGTGTGGCTTGCAACATTGAAAGCATCGCCACCAGCAACAACAAGTTGACTGCCAATGAAATGCTGGAGAACATGCCAAACAGCATGTAATAAATGCACATGAAAACTGCGATCACCAAGAAGCCCCAAGTGACGCTGTTGAAGCCTTTGGCAATGTTTTCTGCGCCGAGGCTTGGGCCAATGGTGCGCTCTTCAATGATTTCCATCGGCGCAGCCAAGGAGCCTGCGCGCAACAACAATGCCGTATCGTTGGCTTCGCTGGTGGTCATACGGCCCGAAATTTGAACGCGGCCACCGCCAATTTCAGATCGAATGACAGGTGCTGTCACCACTTCGCCTTTGCCTTTTTCAAAAAGCAAAATGGCCATGCGCTTGCCCACGTTTTCACGCGTCACATCTTTAAAGATACGCGCGCCTTTGCCATCCAATGACAAATTCACAACGGGTTCTTGTGTTTGGTTGTCAAAACCAGGTTGTGCATCGGTCAGGTTGTCGCCGGTCAGAATGACTTGCTTTTTCACAATCACCGCTTGGCCATTGCGCTCCAAGTAACGCTCAGACCCAAAGGGCACCAAACCATTGGTTTGCTCTGCAGAGCGCGCTTCGCTGCTCTCGTCGACCAAGCGCACTTCCAAGGTGGCTGTGCGGCCCAAAATATCTTTGGCCTTGGCCGTGTCTTGAACGCCAGGCAGTTGCACCACAATGCGGTCAAGGCCCTGCTGTTGAATGACAGGCTCCGCCACACCCAACTCATTGATTCGGTTGTGCAAGGTGGTGATGTTTTGCTTCAAGGCCTGTTCTTGCACACGGCGTGCAGCTTCTGGTTTGATGCTGGCGGTGATTTTGAACTCACCACCTTCAGCCGCATAAAGTACTTGCAAGTCTGCAAACTGATCAGCTAACGCACGGCGAGCGGCATCCAATTGAGCTTGATCGCGCACTTTGATTTCAATGTTGGAGCCGTTGCGTGTGATGCCGCCATGGCGAACATCTTTTTCCCGCAATGTGGTGCGAATGTCACCGGCCAAGGAATCCGTCTTTTGCGTCAGCGCGGCTTTCATATCCACTTGCAGCATGAAGTGCACACCACCACGCAAGTCCAAACCCAAGTACATGGGTGAAGCGTGCAGAGCGCTTAACCATGCAGGCGAGCGTGACAACAAATTCAAAGCCACTACATAGCCGTTGTCTGCGCCTTCTGGTATCAAGGCTTTTTGAATCGCGTCTTTGGCTTTGAGTTGCTGCTCCGTGCTTTCGAAGCGCGCTCTGATGGAGTTGCCTTCTAGCGTTACCGCCGAAGACACAACATTGGCGGCCTTGAGGGCGTCTTCGACACGCGCCAATGCGGCCGCGTCCACCTTTGAGCTCATCTTGGAAGACGAGACTTGCACCGCGGGTGCTTCACCAAAAAAGTTAGGCAAGGTG
>CAIODE010000432.1 GCA_903856875.1 uncultured Burkholderiales bacterium | reverse complement strand
CCATCCTGCCCGTCTTGAAGCGACAAGGCGTGCCCCTGATTGCCATGACAGGCGGCATGAACTCGGCACTGGCCAAACACGCCCATGTGGTTTTAGACAGCAGTGTCGACAAAGAGGCTTGTCCTTTGAATTTGGCACCCACGGCCAGCACCACGGCGCAATTGGCCCTAGGTGATGCTTTGGCCGTCGCGTTGCTAGACGCTCGCGGTTTTAAAGCAGAAGACTTTGCGCGCTCACATCCCGGTGGCTCTTTGGGCCGTCGCTTGCTGACGCATGTGGAAGACGTCATGCGCAAGGGTGATCAGGTGCCTTATGTCTTGCCCGATGCAAGCTTTACCGATCTCATGCGTGAAATGAGCCAAAAAGGTTTGGGCGCTTCGGCCATCGTGGACGAACATCACAACATCTTAGGCGTCTTCACAGATGGCGATTTAAGACGTCTCATTGAAAAGGGTGTTGACTTGAGAGCATTGCAAGCCAAAGAGGTGATGCACGTCAATCCGCGAACAGTTCAGCAGGATGCATTGGCTGTTGAGGCTGCCGAACTCATGGAGCAATTCCAAATCACCAGCGTTTTGGTGGTGAATGCATCTGGCGCCTTGTGTGGCGCCCTCAACAGCAATGACTTGATGCGCGCTAAAGTCATCTAAGCATTTTTCATTGGCCGCCCTTACACCATGCAAATCATTCAACCCGCGCTCAGTTTTCCACCCGAGTTGCTGCGCCAAGCGCAAGGCATCAAAGTGGTCTTTTTTGATGTGGATGGTGTTTTAACTGACGGCGGCTTGTACTTTTCTGAGCAGGGAGAAACGCTCAAACGTTTCAGCACCCTAGATGGCCATGGTTTGAAACTTTTAAAACAAGCTGGCATCACACCTGTGATCATCACAGGCCGAGACTCTGTGCCCCTCAGAGTCAGGCTCAAAGCGCTTGGCATTGAACATGCCAAATTTGGCACGGAAGACAAATTGCCTGCGGCAGAAGATTTTTTAAAAATCCTCGGGCTTGGATGGCACCAAGCAGCCGCCATGGGCGATGACTGGCCCGATTTGCCCATGATGCAACGCGCTGCCATGGCATGCGCGCCGACCAATGCCCATGCGCAAGCTTTGGCCCTCGCACACTTCGTCACAAACCGCCAAGGCGGGTTTGGCGCGGCAAGGGAGTTTTGTGATTTGCTGGTGGTAGCAAGTGGGCAATATGCAGCATTGCTTGCGCGTGTTGGTTCTTCATCGGCCGCATAATGGCAACATTTCGGCAAGTCCTAGATCGTTTGGCGCTTTACTTGCCAGCCATCCTTATGGCCATTTTTGCATTGGGCAGTTGGTGGCTTGTCCGAAGTCTGCCAAGCTTCTTCAATGAAACTGCTGCACCTTCCGTTCGCCATGAGCCAGATTATTTTTTGAAAGATTTTTCCGTCAAGTCCTTTGACAGCCATGGTCGCCTGATGCGAGAGTTAAGTGGCGATCATGCTCAACATTTCCCCGACACCGATACGCTTGACATTCAAAAAGTGCAAATGCGCGGACACAGCCAAGAAGGGCAGCATGTCAACGGGCTTGCAGACCAGGCCCTCGCGAAGGGGGACGGTACGCAAGTCACCTTGGTCGGCAATGTGCTCATTTCTCAGCCCGCAAGCACAAGCCCCAATGGACCTCGCGCCGCAACAGAAATGCGCAGCCAAGAAATACAAGCTTTCGTTAAGGAAGAGCGCTTGGTGAGCGATGTACCCGTTGAAGTTCGACGCGGCCAAGATCTGTTCACTGCTGAAAAAATGCAAATGAACAGCAAAACGGGTGAATATGAATTGAGCGGCAAAGTTCGCGGAACTGTTCACCCCAAACAACCTTAAACACATCTGCTTTCTCAAGACGAGAAACTATGAAAGACATCTATGCGACCCTTGGTTTTCATCACTGGTGCTTCCAGCGGCATTGGACAAGCGCTAGCGCTTAGGTACCACCAAGCCGGATGGCGACTTGCTCTGGCTGCACGCCGCGTCCCAGAAATGCAAGCATGGCTTGAAGCCCAAGGTATTCCCAATGAATTGGCCCAATGCTATTGCGCTGATGTGAGCGACGCCAAAAGCATCATTGCCGCTGCCAATGAATGCCTGGCCGAACAAGGCACGCCTGATGTGGTCATTGCCAACGCAGGCATTAGCATTGGCATGGACACCCGAGTGCGTGAAGATTTAGAAGTGTTGCAACAAGTGATGGACACCAATGTGATGGGCATGGCCGCCACTTTTCATCCCTTTTTGCAGGCGATGAAAAACCGCGCTGCACTCATGGGTCATGCCCACGCTGCAGGTACCTTGGTTGGCATTGCCAGCGTTGCAGGTATTCGCGGCATGCCAGGTCACGCGGCTTATTGTGCAAGCAAAGCTGCGGCCATCAGCTATTGTGAAAGTTTGCGCGGTGAGCTCACACCCGAAGGCTTCAAAGTCGTGACCTTGGCGCCGGGTTATATCCAAACACCCTTGACTCAAAAAAATAAATTCCCTATGCCTTTTTTAATGAGTGCCGATGACTTTGCAAAGGCTGCCTTTCAAGCGATTCAACATGGCGCTAGCTTTCGAGTGATCCCAACGCCCATGGCTTGGGTTGCACGCATTTTGCGTGTTTTGCCAAATGCCTTATTTGATCGCGCGTTTAAGAATGTGCCCCGAAAACACCGGGCAACCGACTGAAGTCATCAGCAAAAAATAGGAAAAAGTTGCGGCCATGAAAAAAGCCCTGCATGCAGGGCTTTTTTGTGTATCACACCCGAAAGTGTGAGTGCAGATGTAACCAGCGATTAATAACCGCCGCCGCCTTCGCGACGACCGCCACCACCATTGCCACCGCCGCCGCCACGTGGGCCTGAACCATACGGGCTACGGAAACCGGACTCGCCGCCGCCTTCGCGTCGACCACCGCCGCCGCCGCCATAACCGCCGCCGCCTTCACGACGACCGCCACCGCCACCACCACCGCCGAAGCCGCCGGTACGGGGAGGACGATCTTCCATGGGGCGTGCTTCGTTCACAACGATGCT
>CAIODE010000431.1 GCA_903856875.1 uncultured Burkholderiales bacterium | reverse complement strand
TCACCCTCGGATGTACCTGCCTTTGTTGTCGCTCAGATTGTTGGCGGATTCCTCGGAATGCTGCTTCATTCTTTATTAAAGTCTGCCCACCAACACGGCCACTAAGACCCGACCGTAGCGGTTCAAAAAGTTAGCAGCGTAAAGACTATTCACGCTGGACCTCCTAAAAGGACAAATATTTTTAAAATTATCAGTGCTTAGATATGATTATTTTTTTAATAGATTCTCAGTATTGACAGAACTTGCTTAAAGCGCCCACTTTGCGCGCTCGAGGTCTGTGAAATCATCAAAGCCCAAAATACCTCGAGAAAAATCTGGCTATGCAAGCAAATCAGGTCATGTATCTCGTTCTTCGCTTCATCGTCTAGCGTGTCATACGCAGCACGCATATCAGCGAATTCTGTATTGCCACCACTTGCAGGAATTTTGCGTGCCGAGAGAAGTGGGAACCTCACCGATGAAAGCCGGTCTTTCAACAGCAATGGGGTGAATGCTGTTTGAATTAAAGGATTCCATATCGTGCAAATACGTCAGCTAATTTGTCGCAGCGTTGTAAGTCTTTCAGCGTATTCGATTCACCTGACACTTTTTTAAAAGCAATTTCTAAAACTTTTTCTTCGACGCTTTGAGGAATAACAACCAATCCATCAACATCCCCCACAACCAAGTCCCCTGGCATAACGTATACACCGGCACATTCAATTGGAATATCCACGGCCATGATTCGAGCCCGACCTTTGCTGTCTAATGGCGCAATACCACCATGAAAAACAGGAAATTTCATAGAACGAATTGCACGAACATCTCGGGTGCACCCATCCATGACAGCGCCAGCTGCGCCACGGGCTTGTGCCGCTGTAGACAGCAACTCCCCCCAAGGGCCAATCCGAGCTGAGTTAGAGCACGCAAAAATTGGAATTTCAAAGGGCTTCAAACTGTCGACCAATTTAATCTCTAATTCATAAGGATTGGTGCCCTCATCATGGTGCCACACCTCCATGAAACTAGCAGTTCGAGCTCTTCCAACTAAAACCAGTGCATCGTCAATTGGACGAATATGGGATGACATCGCTTGATTGCGAAATCCTGCACTGTCCAATGCGTCGGAAATAATAGAGGTGAAAAGTTGATCTCGAATCTGCTCAAAGAGTCTTCGATCAATTTCTTGGGATGAAGTCATTTCAGTGTTCCTACTCAAATTTTAATTACATCGCAGAAGTAAAACCGCCATCAACAGTCATAATTAATCCAGTCACAAAAGAAGCTTCATCTGAGGCTAAAAAAACAGCCGCAGGACCAATTTCTTCTACCCGCCCCCACCGACCCACTGGCGTTCTTTCTTGAACCCATTTGGTAAATTGAGGGTCTTCTACCAAAGCAGTGTTCATTTCCGTGGCAAAAAAGCCTGGTGCAATGCAATTCACCGTGATCTGATTAGGAGCAAGTTCCACCGCCAGTTGCTTACATAACGCATGCACCGCTCCTTTACTGGCCACATAAGCGGAAATAGAAGGCCTAGCATTGATAGCGCTCATCGAACCTATCAAAATAATTCTCCCATTTTTCTTTTCCACCATTAAGGGCGTTACTGCTTTACAAAGTACCCATATGGCCTTGAAATTAGTATTGATTACTTTTTCGAAATTTTCTAATTCAAAATCCTGTATTGCTTGCCGATGATTGATGCCCGCATTGGCAATCAGAATATCTATTTTTCCCCATTGTTTTTTTAAGTCCTTGATGCACGCCTGAGCCGCTTCAAAATGGGTGACATCAAAAGCCGCAGCCTGCGCAGAGAGTCCTTGATCAGTGAGAGTTTTGACACGCTCGCTTAGGAGCTTTTCGTCACGTGCATTTAGAACGACATGGGCACCAGCCTTAGCAAGTGATTGGGCCATTGACCAGCCCAGCCCTCGGGATGCACCTGTGATAAGTGCTATTTTTTTGGCAAGGTCAAACATACGGCCGATCCTTTAGTGCATGTGGAATTATGTATTTAGAGTCTAAGCTTGAGCATAGGGTTAACACCTTGAAATTAAGATGAAACTGGTCTGCTGCCTTTGACTTAAATCAAATTCATCAACGTCTGTTGGACTTGATAATCTGCGTTGAGTTTTTATGTACCGTAAATTGCGCTGAAGGTCATGACCCCAAGGGTGTAGCCATCTGCTTGCGCTCTTGCTAGTGCAGCTGTACCAATATTGCCACTGCCGTTAGCAAAGAGATGAATGGGTACTTCACTCTTGAAAAATTAATAAGAGTTGTTCAGTGCTAATTTGTAATAATTAGACATTTACACTCTCGCTTCAATTTTTGGATTAATCTTTACATAAATTGATTAGGATTTTCATTATGAATTCAAGACGCAAGTGTTTAGTCAACTTTTTGTCCGTATCATTTTCTAGTTTGAGTCTTCAAGCAAAGGGACAAACTCCGGGGCTGCGCAGATCAGTGGTGGATCAGAATTGGATCGATCCGGGACGTCAGCGAAACGTGCCTGTGCGACTGAGATGGCCAGACGAGAATCGATTTACTGGACCTTGGCCAGTTGTTATCTTTTCACATGGGCTTGGTGGTACACGCGAAGGTGGATTGGTGTGGGGAGAAGCTTGGGCTGATGCTGGATTTGTGGTCGTTCACGTGCAACACACTGGAAGTGATCTAGATGCTGTGCGAAAGGTCACCCGAACATTTACCGAACAACGCGCCCTGAGAACCCTTGCTAAGCCTGGGCAATTGATCGCACGCCTGCTAGATGTGAGCTTTGTCCTCAATGAGATCGAACAGCGTCATTCAGCCAGACAAGATTTATGGCGTTTGGCCAGACCTACGCAAGTGGGTCTTGCTGGCCACTCATTTGGGGCACATACAACAATGGGTATGGCAGGCCAACGTTATCCGGGTTTTGAGGGGGTCTCAGAGCCACGACTTGCCTCGTTCATTGCCTTCTCACCAACTGTACCCATGGTAGGCAGTGCTCAACGGGCATTTGAAAGATTGAGTCGCCCATTGCTTTCAATTACTGGAACGCGTGACAGCGACGTAGTTGGCGTAGGCGCAACACCTGAAAAGCGAAAGGCTGTTTTTGCAGCACTGCCATCGGGAGACAAGGCTCACCTTGTTCTAACGGATGCAGATCACATGACGTTTGCCGGTCAGATTGGCAGTACTGCCGAAATAGTACCCCGCGAACCGATCACAAGGGAGCTTCAAGCAGAACATCATGCGCGCGTAGCAGCCATTACAACTGACTGGTGGCGCGCCACATTGCAGGCCGATTCACAAGCTCGCTCAAGGTTGGAGGCGCCAAAGCACTTGGGTGTTGGTGATCTTTGGCAGGTAAAAAAGTAATTTGTAATTGTATCCCGAGTGATTGGCCGACTCACATTCAACTTAATGGTTTTTGGTTGCCTGATTTTTACCAGCTATCGTCTCCACCTGAGCTGGAGGAGTCATCCCAACCACCGTCAGAACCGGCGTCAAAACCGCC
>CAIODE010000430.1 GCA_903856875.1 uncultured Burkholderiales bacterium | reverse complement strand
TGAATTTTTAATGGGCGTGTCGTACAAGAAGATCTTGCCCTTCACATCCACCGAGATGATCACAGTCTCTGGCTTGGTCTCTCGCACCAGGTTTTTTTCCTTGGGTAAGTCCACCTTGATAGACGTTGTGACCACAGGAATCGTGATCAAGAAGATGATCAGCAAAACCAACATCACGTCCACCAAGGGCGTGGTGTTGATCTCACTCATGATCTCATCGTCTTTTTCTGAACCGATGTTCATTGACATGATGGGCCTCTTGGTAAATAGAGATGGGTCGAGTCAGTCAAATGAATTACTTGTTGCTAGAAGCCAGCAACACAGAATGCAAGTCAGAGCCAAACGCGTTCACATCTTCCATGATGGCTTTGTTGCGGCGCACCAGCCAGTTGTAACCCAGCACGGCAGGCACGGCCACTGCCAAACCAATGGCCGTCATGATCAAGGACTCGCCCACGGGGCCGGCCACTTTGTCAATCGACGCTTGACCGGACATACCGATTTTGACCAACGCGTTGTAGATGCCCCAAACCGTGCCGAACAAACCCACGAACGGTGAGGTAGAGCCCACAGTGGCCAACACGGCCAAGCCGTCTTGCATGCGGCTTTGCACGTTGCCAATGGCGCGCTGAATGCTTTGGGTGCTCCAAGTGTTGAAGTCAACGGCGCCCAAAAGGCCCGTGTGTTTGTTGGCACTCTCTAGCCCCTTTTCTGCAATGAAGCGGAAAGGGCTGTCTTCTGCCAAGCCGTCTGCACCTTGGCGCAAAGAAGCCGCAGACCAGAACGAGTCTTGGGCGGCCTTGGCAAACTTGGCCGCCTTCGATTGCTCAAAGAACTTGGTGATGATCACGTACCAAGAGCCCATCGACATGAGCACCAAGATGAGCAGTGTGCCCTTGGCCACGATGTCGCCTTGGGCCCACAAAGCGCCCAGGCCATAAGGGTTGTCGTCGTGCTCACCAGCGGGGGCGACAGCTGCTGCTGCGACAGGCGCAGGTGCAGCAACTGGCGCCGCAGCTTCGGGTGCAGGCGCTGCTGCTGCTGGTGCTGCAGCGGGCGCAGCTTCTTTGGGCTTGGCCGCAAAGCTGGTGCTGGCCAAGCTCAAACTGGCTACCAGGCCAATAGCGAGAACGAGAGTTTTGAGTTGCTTGATCATGGGAGGACTCCTCTGAAACGGATTCAATGAATTTAAAAAATGTTCAACAAAAATAGGGGGTGCTTGGAAAGGTGCTTATTCCAAACGCCATGTGTATTTCATACTCGCCCAGCTTTGCTGGGGTTTGCCATCCACCGTAGCGGGTTTGAATTGGCACTTGGACAAGCCGGCCCGGGCCGCTTCATCCAAACGTCTAAAGCCTGATGATTTTTCAACGGCCGATTCAAGTACCTTGCCGTCTGCGCCCACCAAAAACTTCAGTTGCACAGTACCTTCTTCCTCCAAACGCTTGGAGGCGCTGGGGTACTCGGGCTTCTCGCAACTGGACGCGCTGATCACGGCGGCTGTTTGAACGGGGGGCGCTGGTGGTGGGTTACTTTGCACAGGCAGAGGAGAAGGCGGCGCAACAGGTTGCGGTGTGTTGGACACAGCCGCAATGGCATTTGTCGGCGTAGGCGAAGATACCTGGATGTCCACGGGCGGCACATAAGAAGGCGGCGGTGGCGGCAAATTCTTAGGGGGAGGTGGCGGCGGCGGCGGCGGAATGTCGGGCTTGGTTTCTTCCAAAAGAATGGCTTCCACCGGTCCTTTGATCACCTTCACAAACTTGCGCGCAAGTCCGGAATTGATGGCCCAAAACAGCAGCCCGTGCAACACAACCACCGCAGTCAACCCGATCACATGCTTTCGGGTCCCACGCTGCCGGCTGGCGTAATCTATCATGTCGTCATTACTCTTTCTTTGACCAAGCCGTGTCAAATTCGGGCTTGAATCTCATGTTGTTAGGTTAGAAGTCAATGGGAGCCTATTGTAATGAGCTAACAGAGGCTAATTTGAAAGATACAGTAACCAAGGTAATTTCATTGCTCTTTATGACGAACATCATTTTCAAATTCAAAAACTCAGAACGGTTTACTTGCGGTTTGAGGCTAATGGGCCGTCTGGCCCTTGCAAGCCTCGCGTTTTGTGTGTGCATTTCCGCCCCCGTATCAGCACAAACCCCAATACGTCCCGAAGTCGCTAAATCATTGCAGGCAGCGCAAGACGCCCTGAAGGCGGGTCAGTTGGACAGTGCACTGGCACTTTCGCAGCAAACATTGGCCATGCCAGGCGTGACCGCCATTGAAAAGCCCCTCATCCAGCGCACCTTGGCGGTGGCGGCCCTTCAGGCCAAAAACTTTCCATTGGCTGTCAGCACCTTGGAAAATCTGATTCAGGAAATGCCAGAGACCACACCTGCTGAGCAAAAACGGCCCCTCATTGAGTCCCTGCTCAATGCCAGTCAGCAGGGGCAAGACTTCAGCAAACTTGTCGATTGGGCCCGAATTTATTTAAAGCTAGAAGGTAGCAACCCCTCCGTTCGACCGGTCCTTATTCAAACCCTTTCTGCTTTGAAGCGCCATGAAGAAGTGTTGCAAGAAATGAAAGAAAAAATGCGCCTGGACGAAGAGGCCAAAGTGAAAACGCCCGAAAGCGAGTTGCGCATGTTGGCGGTCAGTCAGCGCCAATTGAAAGATGACGCGGGCTACAACGCCACGCTCAAGCGCTTGCTCCAAAATTACCCTTCCAAGGCCTATTGGGCCGAAATAATTCCGCGACTGGCACGCCAAGCCTATTTCAATGCAAGATTTGATTTGGACCTGTACCGCTTGTTAGAACAAACGGGCAACATGGAAGATCCCTATGAGTATGCGGACATGGCCAACTTGGCACTCAAGGCGGGCTTGCCTGCTGAAGCATCAAGGGTGCTCGAACAGGCTTATGCCGCGGGCCTGATGGGCAAAGGCAGTGATGCGGCCAACCATCAAAAACTGCGCCTGCAAATTCAGCAACGTTTGAATGAAGATGACAAGGCCTTGCCCGCCCTTGAGAAGTCGGCCAAAGACGCCAATGCTTTGGCCAGCTTGGCCGATGTGTATGCGGCCAAACAAAAGTGGGAGCAGTCACAAGCGCTTTACAGCAAGGCTGTGGCAATGGGCGGCTTGCGCCGTGAAGCTGAGACGCGATTGCATGCAGGCATTGCCTTGTTCAAACTGGGGCAAAAAGCGGAAGCCAACACCCTATGGGACAGTATTCAGGGCGATGCCACGGCTGTTGAATTGGCGCAATTGTGGAAGACTTTGAGCACCCAGTAAGTGCTCAATCTTTGGCAAGCGCTGCAGAGGCTGCAGCCTTCATCGCAAATTCTGCACGCAGTGCCCTGAGCTTTTCGCGCGGGTCCTCTTTCACGGTATTTTTGTCTAGCCCCATTTCAGCTATGAAGCGGCTTGGCAATGCCGCAATGGTCTCGCGGCCTTTTTTGCGTCGCTTGATCCAACTCACTGAC
The DNA here is from genome assembly GCA_903856875.1 of uncultured Burkholderiales bacterium. Classification (GTDB taxonomy): domain Bacteria; phylum Pseudomonadota; class Gammaproteobacteria; order Burkholderiales; family Burkholderiaceae_C; genus Limnohabitans_A. The sequence goes on along the minus strand of CAIODE010000430.1, from coordinate 67 downwards.
AAAGACCGTTGCGCCCGTGTAATGCCGACATACATCAAACGACGCTCTTCTTGAAGCCTAGACAACT
>CAIODE010000429.1 GCA_903856875.1 uncultured Burkholderiales bacterium | reverse complement strand
TGACGCGGACGGCCGGTGTGCCTTCTTGTTGAAGCCTTTGAAGCGCAGCCAGCAAAGGCTTGAAAGGCCCAGCCAGCAAGGGTTGTGAGGCCTTGGCATGTTCGTGCGCTTGAAAGGCAGACAAGCCTTGCGATTGAAAAACACGCTCGGCTTCATCGGAAAACAAAACAGCATCACCATCAAATGCAATGCGCACTTCATGCGGGTGTGCTTCAGACGCGTGCGCAGAATGGGGATAAACCTGAGCGGCAGGAACGCCAGCGTCTAAGGCGGCGCGCACGTCTGACAAATGCGTGGACAAAAAGAGATTGGCGTTGAGGGGTTTTAAGTAGCGCCATGGCGACTGACCGCGCGTGAAACTGCCGCGCTGAATCGACAAGCCATAGTGCTGCGCCGATCGGAACACCCGCATACCCGACACAGGGTCGTTGCGCGACAAGATAACCACCTCGACCCTTTGCGTTGTGGCATCGTTGAAAGCCAAGAGTTTTTTCACCAAAGAAAAAGCAACACCTGGTTTGGCGGGCTCTTCAAGTCGCTCCAACTGCAGCTTCATGTAAGCACGGTCATCGCTTTGCTCGAAGACCAAATTTTCTTCTTCAAAATCGAACAAGGCGCGCGATGAAATCGCCACCACCAATTGACCGTCTAGGCTGACTGCCATGCGATGCTCCTTGTTATCGAACCCATTGATTCAACTCCATGATAGGCATGAGCACTGCCAACACGATGAGCATGACCACACCGCCCATGGCCACAATGAGCAAAGGCTCCAAAATGGTGGCCAAGGCCAAGGCGCGGCGCTGTACATCGGCCGAAAGTTGTTGGGCGGCACGTTGCAACATGAGCGGCAGTTGGCCGGTTTGTTCACCCAAGCGCGCAAACATCGAAAGCAAACTGGGGAAGCGTTTTTTCTGACCCATGGCCATGGCCAAAGGGGCGCCTTCACGCACCAAGATCAAGGCATCGAGAACGTCTTCGCGCATGGCTTGGTTGGAGAGCGTGTCGGCGGCCGATTGCATGGCCTTCAAGATGGGCACGCCAGCTGCAGTGAGCATGGCCAGGGTGCTTGCAAAGCGAGCCGTGTTGTATCCCGTTGCCAGTCGGCCCAAAATAGGTAAGCGCAAAACGGCCGCGTCAAAGCGCAAGCGCAAAGCGTGTTGCTTCATGGCCTGAAGAAATCCCAAGTAACTCAAGCCCAGCAACAGTGCCACGGTCCATCCATGGTTGCGCACAAAATCACTGAGTGCCAGCATGGCCACTGTGAGTGCGGGCAATTTTCTCTGGCTGCCAGAAAACACTTGCGCCACTTGTGGCACCACGGTGCTGAGCAGGAAAATCACAATGATCAAAGCAATGAGGCTCACGATGGCAGGGTACAAAGAGGCGCTTAAGAGTTTGGCTTTGAGTGTTTGCTGATCCTGCAAATCGTCGGCCAGTTGTCCAAGCACTTCACCTAAATTACCGCCTTGTTCCCCAGCACTGATCACTGCTGTGTAGAGCGCTGAAAATTCTTTGGGATGCTGCGACATGGCTTTGGCCAGGCCCAGACCGGCATTGACTTCAGCGCGCAAGTTGGCCACCAAATGAGACTGCTTTTCTGATTCGGCTTCATCGCTCAAAGCGGCCAAGGCGCGCTCTAGCGGCAAACCACTTCCCACCAAACTGGCCAACTGGCGAGTCCAAACAGCCAAGGCATTGGCAGAAAAACATTTGGCAGAACCGATGTTGGTTTGCCAAATGCTTTTTTTGTCAGAAGCACTTTGCGCCAGCGCTTGCACGGCCAATGGCACCAAAGACTGGGCGCGCAATTGGCCTCGCGCAGCTTTGGCACTGTCGGCCTCGATCACGCCCTTGCGCAGGACGCCATCGTTTTGCAGTGCTTCAAAAGAATAGGCTGGCATGAAACTGAAGTTTGAAATCAATCGCGGGTGACGCGAAGCAATTCTTCTGGCCGTGTGATGCCCAATTGAACCAGCCGTTCACCATCGTCTCGCATCAACACCATGCCAGTTGCCATTGCGCTATCTCGAAGACTGGCTTCTGATTGTTTGGCGTGAATTTGAGCGCGTAGCGCATCGTCGGTGATCATCAATTCAAAGATGCCTGTACGTCCGGCGTAGCCCGTCTGTCCACATTGCGTGCACCCGCGACCTTGGCACGCAGTGCAAACTTTTCGCACCAAGCGTTGCGCCAATACGCCTAACAGCGAGGAGCTTAACAAAAAGGGTTCAATGCCCATGTCTGTCAGCCGTGTGACTGCACTGGCAGCATCATTGGTATGCAATGTGGCCAGCACCAAGTGGCCCGTCATGGAAGCTTGAATGGCAATTTGCGCTGTTTCAAAATCTCGAATTTCACCAATCATGATGATGTCGGGGTCTTGACGCAAAATGGCGCGCAAAGCCTTGGCGAAGCTCAAATCAATCTTCGCATTGACCTGTGTTTGTCCCACACCTGCCAGTTCATATTCAATGGGGTCTTCCACCGTCATGATGTTGCTGCCTGCAGCGTCCAAGCTTTGCAGTGCCGCATACAGCGTGGTGGTTTTGCCAGAGCCGGTTGGGCCCGTGACCAAAATCAAACCATGGGGTTGGGTGACCAATTGCTCAAAGCGTTGCAGAGTGGCGCCTTGCATGCCTACAGACTCGAGGCTGAGACGGGTTTCAGATTTATCAAGCAATCGCAAAACGGCTCGCTCACCATGTGCACTGGGCAATGTGGAAACTCGGACATCGACCGCGCGCGAACCCAAACGCAAACTGATGCGGCCATCTTGCGGCAGTCGCTTCTCGGCAATGTCGAGTTCGGCCATGATTTTGAGGCGAGAAATAAGGGCTGCGTGCAAAGCGCGATTGGGTTGAACCACTTCGCGCAAGTTGCCATCGACACGAAAGCGCACACTGGAGTGGCGCTCATAAGGTTCAATGTGGATGTCGCTGGCGCCGTCGCGTGCCGCTTGTGTGAGCAGCGCATTCAACATGCGAATAATGGGCGCATCGTCGCTGGTTTCTAGCAAGTCTTCGACAGCAGGAAGTTCTTGCATCATGCGCGACAAATCGGCGGCAGACTCGACCTCGTTGACCACAGCCGCGGCACTTGATTCGCCAGGGCCGTATTGCGCCGTGTAGGCTTTGCTCACACGTTGCTTGAGATCTGAGGTGTCTTCTCTCGCAATGTCCAAAGACAATTCAGCATGGCCCCATTTGCGCATGACTTCAGAGATGGCGTTGGGCACACTGTCTGGGCAAAGCCAAAGCGTGATTCGCGTGCCATCGTCCTCCAACAAAAGTTGGTGACTGCGCGCAAAAGCGTAGGGGAGCGGGTAGCGGTGTGCCATCAAGGTTTGCGAGTGGTTTCTGGCAAGACGGGTGCGCCAATGGCGGGCAGTCCGGGGGTGCTGCTCGGCAATGCTTCCATTTGAACGCTGCGCATTTGTTCATAACGACTCAAAGACAAGCTTTCAGTGGATGCACCATCGCGCACAACCACAGGCCTTAAGAACACCATCAGATTGGTTTTCTTGCGGCTTCGGGAATCTGCGCGAAACAGGTTACCAAACAAAGGCACATCGCCTAAGCCAGGCACACGTTCTTGGCTGTTGCCGTAGTCGTCTTGAAGCAAGCCACCCAAGACCACAATGGCCCCGTCTTCCACCAGAACGCTAGACTCAATAGAGCGCTTGTTGGTAATGAGGCCGGTTGCAGAATTGAGGGAGGCGGGGTCAAGCCGGCTGACCTCTTGGTAAATTTGCAATTTGACGGTGCCGTTTTCGCTGATCTGCGGCTTCACCCGCAAAGTCAGTCCGACATCTTTTCGTTCAATGGTTTGAAACGGATTGACCGAGCCCGCATTGTTATTGTTGTTGGTGTATTGGCCGGTCACAAACGGCACGTTTTGACCAATCACAATTTTGGCTTCTTCATTGTCCAGCGTTAAGAGGTTTGGCGTTGAAAGCACATTGCCATCACCAGTGGTTTGTAAAAACCGCGCTAAAAAGCCCAGCACGTAGGTGCCGTTGTTGTTGTGTGCAACGCCAATGTTGAGCCCTGAGGAAGGCGCAACCGTGCCACTGGCGCCTTGGGCAGCCAGCGAGATGAGGTTGGCGCCACCCACTCTGAAGTTGGTGCCTAAAAGCCCAATGTTGTTGTCGCCTTTGCCGCCCAAAGGCCCTTGCCATTGAACGCCAAACTCGGCGGCTTTTTCTGCACTGACCTCGGCGATCAAACTTTCCACAAAGACTTGGGCACGGCGCGCGTCAAGCTTGTCAATGACGGCGCGCAGTTGTCGGTACTGTGGTTCTGGCGCAGTGATGATGAGCGAATTGGTGGAAGGATCTGCTTGAATTTGACCGCCCGTAGAGGGCTGGCCGCTTGCAGTGTTGAAACTGGCGGAGGCACCTGCACCTGAGGCGTTGTTGGGCGTGTTGTTGGCGTTGGTCATGCCAGAGGCCATGGCACTGTTGGCACCGCCCGCTGAGTTGCCTTGTGCCGAAATGGCTGCACGCAATGTCGCGGCCAATTTGGTTGAGTCGGCATTTTTCAAATAGACCACATGGATGTTGCCGCTGGCAGCATTAGGGCCTTTGTCTGTTGGCTGATCCAGTTGTGCAATCAATGATCTGGCCAGTGTCATGCGGGCCGTATTGGCGGCGCGCAAGATGAGCGAGTTGCTTCTTGGCTCGGCCATCACAGTGGTTTTAAATGTGGCATCGGTTTGGCCGGCCGCAGGTGCACTGCCGCTGGCAGCACCAGAGTCAAGCAAGCGCTGCAACATGGGAACCATATCAGTGGCCAAGGCATTTTTAAGGGGAATCACTTCAACGCCTGTGGCATTGGCCACATCGAGCGCCGCAATAATGCGTGCCAAACGTTGCAGGTTGTCTGCGTAATCGGTAATGACCAAGGCATTGGTGCCAGGGTTCACATTGACGGTGTTGTTGGGGCTGATGAGGGGTCGCAGAATGGGCACCAAATTGTTGGCGCTCTCATGGTTCAGCTGAAAAATTTGCGTGACGATTTGACCATTTGAGGCCGGCACAGTGCCAGCAGAGACGCCGCCACTTTGCAACTTGGCGTCTGCTTCGGGTACGACCAAATACAAACCAGCCGACTCGACCAAGGCAAAACTTTGGGTGCGCAATTGGGCTGCAAACAATCTGAGCGCTTGCGATGGGGCCACAGGCACATTGCTGGTGAGTGTGATGGTGCCCTTCACGCGCGGATCGACCACCACATTGTGACCAGACAAGGTGGCCAAAGTTTTGGCCACTGCATCAATCTCTGCATTGATGAAGTTCAGAGTGACGGGTTCTTGCGATTGTTTGGCAGGGGAGTTACCAGAGTTGGCGCTGGCTTTTTTGTTGGATTTTGGCGTCTCTGCATTGGCATGAACGGCCCCCAATGCCAAAGGCAGCGCCATGCCCAGGCTTATGACCCAACGCGGCATGCGCAGGGTGAGGTTCTTGAATGAATGTGATTGTGAAGCCATGGTGTTCAACCTAGTGAAAGCAAGCTGCGCGCCCCTTGGCGCCGTCCGATGATGTTCAGCAAATTTGACAAAGCTGCTGCGTGCTCAGGCACTGCAGAGGCTTCGCCCCGAAATTGAAGTCGTGAGCCTTGCCATTGACCTTGGCCGCTCAATAACAAACTGCCTGACTGCGTGGTCAAGGACAAAGAAGGCAAAGGGTTGGCGGCAGATGCGCCCCCTAAATTGATTTGGTAAGTGCCCATGGGCTTGAGCGTGCTCAATTTGGACGACATGTTTTCTGCCGTGAGTGTGATGCCACCTTGGAGCCAACTTGGCTGGGTTTGGAAATTGACCCTTAATTGCTTGGTTTCCAATACCAGGGTGCCTTCGGGTTGAAGGGTGTTCCACGGCGCGCCCAAGCCGCTTAACAAATGCGCAGGCCATTGGGATTGATGGTCGTCAACTTGCAATTGCCACACTTGCAGACGCTCAGTGGGTTGCAAAGACAGTCGCGCTGCCTTTGCCATGCAACAAACTGCATTCAAATTGAAATTGAAGTTGGGGCGATACGCAGCATCAAGCGACATGTCTGTTTGCCATTGAATGCGTCCTGGCAAAGCCAAGGCATCCCGACTGCCTTCACCCCCTGTTAACACCAATTTACCTGAACCTTGCCAGACAGAACCCTGCACTTCTTGCAGTTGCACTTGGCCTTGTGTGGCCTTGAGCAAAGCTTGCGCCAGCCACTGTGCTGGCAAATGAATCAGCAAGGCCATCAAAGTGCCAATGAAAGCGCCGGCCACGGCCCAAGACCATGCTCTTTGATTGAATGGCGAGCGCAGCTTGTCGCTGGCGCCGATGCCCAGTGTCAAGGTGAAGGGTGATGGCTGCGCGCGCATGCTTATCCGCCTGGCAAACTCAAAATGAGCGCCCCGCGCCAAAGTTCTTTGCTGTCTTTGTTGGCCGGCCCAGCAGCTGAGAATTTTTGAAGATGCGCTTCAATGGGCATCGCTTGTGACTGCGCCCTGGCCGATGCCAAAAACTGCGCCAATGTATCGGC
>CAIODE010000428.1 GCA_903856875.1 uncultured Burkholderiales bacterium | reverse complement strand
TATTACCCCGAAGAAATCGTGGCCTTCGAGCGCGATTTTGTAGAAGCCCAAAAAGCGGCCTACATGGAAACATGTTTAGAAGATGATGAAATTGCAGAGCGCATGGATGCGGGTCGCAAAGCCCTAATGCAACGGGGCGACAACGAAGTGGGCCCCTACCAAAGCCCCATGGAAGACGGCATGCAACATTTCCACGAGTGGTATCGCCACAAGATGAGCACATCGATGAACGAAGCTTCAAGCGACTAAGCTGCATGCAAGCACTTTGGATGGTTTTAGCCTCGCTGTTTTTTTCAGTCATGAGTGTGTGTGTGAAGTTTGCGGCGGAGCACTTCAGCACCTTTGAATTGGTTTTCTATCGCGGCGCCATTGGCACCTTGCTCATGGCCATTGCGTGTCAGCGCAACGGCATTTCACTTCAAACCAATGTGCCCAGAATGCACACTTGGCGTGCGTTCACGGGGGTGGTGTCTTTGGCCGCATGGTTTTATGCCATTGCTTATCTGCCTTTGGCCACAGCCATGACCTTGAACTACATGAGTGGCATTTGGGTCGCTGCCTTTTTGGTGGGTGCCACGCTTTGGAAAGGCCATCTCCAAGATGTGAAGGGCCAGCTGTCTGTGGTGCTCACTGTGGTGATCAGCTTTTTGGGTGTGGTCATGATTCTGCGGCCCACCTTCGAACAAAACCAAGTGCTTGCAGGATTGGTGGGCTTGTCATCCGGCATGATTGCCGCCATGGCCTACATTCAGGTGGCTGAACTTGGCAGAGAAGGCGAGCCGGTTGAACGCACTGTGTTTTATTTTTCATTGGCAGCAACCGTATCTGGCGCGCTTGTCATGCTGTTCACGGGCACCAGCGAATGGGTCTGGACAGAAGCTTGGCTGTTGTTGCCCATTGGCATCCTGGCCGCATTGGGCCAATGGTGCATGACACGGGCTTACAACGACGGGGCCACCATGGTGGTCGCTAACTTGCAATACTCTGGCATTGTTTTTTCAGCCTTGTTCGGCCTGTTTTTATTTGGCGATCAAATACCTTGGATCGGTTGGGGCGGTATATTGGTCATTGTTTTAAGTGGCATTGCTGCCACTGCTTTAAGCGGCCGAAACAAGGCCGGTACACCTGCACCATTGCAAAGTCAAAACGACTGAAGGAATCGACATGTACACCACTCTCATTTCTGTTCAACAGCTTAAAGACTTGAAAACTTCAGGCAAATCTTTCATGGTGTTTGATTGCACCGGCGACCTCATGAAACCCGAAATGGCGGACACCCTGTTTGCCACGGTTCGCATTCAGGGCGCTCACCAAGCCCATTTAGATCGCAACCTCAGTACGCACGATTCAACGGCCGTCAATGGCGGCAGACATCCACTGCCCTCGCGTGAGGCCGTGGCTGCTTGGTTAGGCAGCTTAGGTTTTCAAAACAACATGCAGGCTGTGGTTTACGACCGCAATGGCGCCAACTATTGCGGCCGCTTGTGGTGGATGCTGAAATGGTTGGGCCATGATGCTGTGGCCGTTTTAGATGGTGGCCTTCAGGCATGGGAAGTATCAGGGGGCGCAGTTGAGAAAGGCTCACCTGCAGCATTGAAGCCCATCACCAGCCAGTTTGAATTGAAATCTGCTTTGCGTGAATGGGTCAGTACTGATCAATTGGCACCTCAAGTGGGGCATCCCAATTTAACCCTGATAGATGCCCGTGGTGCTGCGCGGTATCGCGGCGAAACGGAGCCCCTCGATCCTGTGGCTGGCCACATTCCAGGCGCCTTGAACAGGCCTTTCACTGAAAATCTAGGCGCAGATGGTTTCTTCAAATCTGCAGAAGCATTGAAAGCTGAATTTGAAAAGCTTTTAGCAGGCAGAGACCCTGCCACTGTGGTTCACCACTGTGGCAGTGGGGTCAGTACTGTGCCCAATATTTTGGCCATGGAAATTGCAGGCTTAGGAGTCACACGCTTGTACCCTGGCAGCTGGAGCGAGTGGTGCAACACGCCCGGGTTGCCATGCGCTAAAGGCTAATACCTCAGAGCTTTGCATCAATGCAAAATGAAAGAGTGTGCCAACAAACTGACCGCACTGACCAATGCAATGCCACTCATCAGCCAAACAATTTGCGCTGCCGTTTCACGTGAACTTAAACGTTTTTGCAATTGCGGAATTAGATCGGCCAGTGCCACATAAATAAAACTGCTGCTGGCAATGGCCAACATGTAGGGCAAGACGCCATGCAGCTGGTCTAACAATGCGTAGCCAGCTAGCCCTCCCAGAGCGGTGATAGCGCCCGCCAATGAGACTTTCAAGACGGCAGTTTGCCGGCTTTGTGAGCCCTGTCGCAGCACCACCAAATCGCCCATGTGATGCGGTACTTCATGGGCCAAAACAGCCAACGCAGCCACCACGCCCAACTTCAAATCTACCATGAATGCAGAGGCAATGAGGACACCATCTCCAAAGCAGTGAACACTGTCGCCTGCCAAGATGGCCCAACCACCAGCCAGCGGCTTTGCGTGTGCGCCTTGATCGTGTGGTGTATCCGTAGCATGTGAATGCGCATGATCATGATCATGGTCGTGAGCGTCATGATGATCATGGCCCTGGTGTGCATCGCCATGGTGGTGCTCGTGGCCATGGTGCCAAAGCTCTGCTTTGTCGAGCAAGAAGAAAAACAGCAAACCGAACAACAAGGTCATAAACAGGTTGTGGGGTTCTACACCAGCTTCAAAGGCTTCAGGCAACAGGTGCAAAAAAGCGGTAGCCAGCAATGCACCTGCAGCCAAGCTCAGCATGTGTTGGGTATAGCGGCTCACAATGCCAAAGCTAAGCCAGGCCGCCAACCAAACACTTCCAATACCAGCGGCCAAGGTGCCCAACAAAATAGCCAATAAGGTCATTCAAGTTCCAAGTGAAGTTCAGACAGGGTTCTGAACCAAGGGTAAATTATGCCTGTCTGCGTGCTTGAGTCCGTTGAATCAAACGGCCTCATTGATCAGAACATCGACAGGCACACCCCATAACTCGGCCTGCGCTTGCAGGTTTTGGATGGCTTGTTGCGCCCAATGGCCTCGGATGTAACCCAAAGCCACCGTCGTGCCGGCCTCATAACCCCAACCCGCAGAAGTAACCTCTCCCACAAATTGACCTGCCACACTGAGCGGCTCACCACCCCACAAATAATGTTGTGCGTCTTTCACAACAATCTTCACAAGCTTCTTCTCAGCTTGAAATCCCGCTTGTGCTTTTTTGGCCAACAAGGCTTTCTTGCCTTTGAAGTCGCTGGCTTTGTCGAGTTTCACACCGGTCCACAAGCCCGCTTCAAAGGGCGTTTCATCAGGGCCCATCTCAGCGCCCCATGCTCGCCTTTGACGTTCGATGCGAAGCGCATCCAAAGCGTAGTACCCGGCATCTCGCAAGCCAAGGTCTGCCCCCGCACTTTGCAAAGCCAGGTACACATGCCGCGTCATTTCAACAGGCACGTACAACTCATAACCAGGACCACCCACGTAGCTCATGCGTGCCACACGCACTTTGGCATGGCCCACATCTATTTCACGTGTCTGTGCAAACGCCAAACCTTGCGGCGACAAGTCTTCATGACAAACCCGAGACATCAAGCTTGCAGACTGCGGCCCCATCAATGACAAGACACAAAACTGCGCAGAAACATCATCGATGAAGACTCGCATTTCGGGCATGACATGGCGCTGCAGCCAATCTAAATCTCGCGTTGTTTGACCTGATCCAGTCACGACCATAAAACGATCGGCACTCAATCGAATGACGGTGAGATCACTTTCAAAGCCACCTCTGTCGTTAAGCAGCGGGGTGTAAACCATTTTGCCAATGGCCACATCCATTTCATTGGCGCACATGGTTTGCAAAAATGACAATGCATCTTGGCCTCGCACTGCGAGTTTTGAAAATGAACTTTGATCGTACAAAGCAACGGCTTCACGGGTTGCTTTTTGTTCAGCTTGCACCCATGGCAACCAATCTGGTGTGTCCAAAGTATCTAGAGCAGGCGGCGCACCCGGAGGTCGGAAATAGTTCACGCGCTCCCAGCCATTTTTACTGCCAAACTCTGCGCCTTTCGCTGCCAAAATGTCATACAAGGGCGAGCAGCGCAAAGGACGAACCGTTTGCAACTCTTGCCTAGGCCAACGCATGGCGTAGTGCAAGCCCAGAGTTTCAGCAGTACGTTCCGATAGGGCCTTTCGATTGCCCGTAAAAGCACCAAACCTGCGCACATAGACATCCCATAAGTCAACGCTGGGTTCACCGCCCACAATCCACTCTGCCATCAAGCGCCCCGCACCACCAGAGTTGGCAATGCCGGCTGAATTGAAACCAGCACACACAAAATAGTTTCGAACTTCAGGCGCCTCACCCAAAATGAAATTGCCATCCGGCGTGAAACTCTCGGGTCCATTGAGCAACATTTTGACTTTGGCCGTTTCCAAACACGGTGTGCGGTGAATGGCGTTTTCCATCAAAATTTCAAACTGATCCCAATCCTCGCCTAGCAACTCAAATTGAAAAGTAGAGGGAATAGGGTGCACATTCCAAGGTTTGGCCACAGGCTCGAAGCCGCCCATGACCAGGCCACCCACTTCTTCTTTGTAGTAGATGTAGCCATCTGGGTCTCGCACCACGGGCCACATGGGGTGAATGCCTTCAATCTTATCGGTCACAATGTAGAAATGCTCAGCAGAATAAAGCGGCACATTGACACCTGCCAACTGACCAAATTGGCGCGCCCATTGGCCAGCACAGTTGACCAAGATATCGCACTGAATATCGCCTTGCTTGGTTTTCACACCTTTCACGCGGCCTGCATTCAATTCGACAGCTGTGACTTCTATGTCTTCAAAAATTTTGACACCACACAACCTTGCACCTTTGGCCAATGACATGCACAAATCAGCAGGATTGGCTTTGCCATCGCCAGGAATCCAAATGCCGCCTGCTAAGTCATCGGTTCTAAGCAAAGGTGCGCGCTCGCCCACTTCTTGCGGCGTGATTTCATGAACTTCCACACCGAAGCTTCTGGCCAAGGCAATTTGTTTTCGCAAAACTTTCATGCGCTCGGGTGTACGCGCCACATTCACACTGCCGCATTGTTTCCAACCAGTGGCCAAGCCCGTTTCGGCTTCTAGGCTTGAATAAAGTTCAATGCCGTACTTGCTCATGCGCGTCATATTTCGATTGGGACGCATTTGACCCACCAAGCCAGCAGCATGCCAGGTGGTACCACTGGTTAACTTGCCCTGCTCTAGCAAGACCACATCGGTTTGACCCAACTTGGCCAAGTGATAAGCCACAGAGCAGCCCGCAATGCCGCCGCCCACAATGACAATTTTGGCCTGAGTTGGAAAGCTTTGTATTGCCATGAATGTGATCTCCTAATGCACGTCCTAAAGCACTAACCCAAACGAAGTGCGGCAACGCCAGAAAGAATGGCCACAGTGCCTGCAATTCTTTGCCGAGTCCAAACTTCTTTCAAGAACCAAGCGCCAATGAGTGCCGCAAAAAAAACCGATGTTTCTCGCAGAGCCGCTACCATGGCCACAGGCGCGACGGTCATGGCCCACAGCGCAATGGCGTAAGACCCAATTGAGGCAAATGCTCCACCAGCTGCAACAGGCCAACGCTTGAGCACATAAGGCCACACCTGCCCTTTGCGTTGCATGAAGACCAAAATTGCAAAAGGCCAGCCGTCCAAGACAAACAACATGCTGATGTATTGCACAACGTGACCGGAGCTGCGAGCACCTTTGGCATCGATCACGGTGTATATAGCAATGAGCACCGCATTACAAAGGGCAAACAAAATGGCTTTCCGATGTGTCCACCATTGCCGCGTGAAGCCTAGTAACAAAACACCACCGCTGATGCAAGCCACGCCCAACCAAGCCAACGGTGTCAAATCTTCACCGATGAATGCAAAGGATGTGAGTGCTACCAACATGGGCGCAGTACCCCGCATCAAGGGGTATGTCAGCCCCAGTTCACCATGTCGATAGGCTCCGGCCAAAGCAAAGTAGTAACCAACGTGAACCACCAAGGAGCACAAGATATAAGGCCAAGACTCTGCAGGCGGTGGGCCCACGAACAAGCAGACAGGAAGCGCCAACAACGAACACAGGACATGGATCAGGGCAGTGTCTAGTGTTTTGTCGGAGCTAGACTTCACAAGTGCATTCCAGCTGGCGTGAAGCAGTGCCCCAAAAAGCACCAACATCAAAACAGGCCAAGTCATGCCCATCTTAAACTTTCAAGGCGCAACGTTTTGCAATTTGCATGTAGTGAGAGAGCCCTGGAGTTCTGAGACTGGGTTGTTTCGCAAGGTCGTCCCAAAGGCGCACTCGCACCGCATCTTTGGCGCCAGGTTCTGCAATGAACTTAGCAGCTTCTTGTTCAGAGAAAATACCACCTTGAAGTTTCAAGCTGCGCTTGGAATCTTCAGACAAACTGTCATGGTATTCAGGTCTTGGTGCACACAGATACCGCTTGGCATCGACGTGCCTTTGAATGGCATCGATCACGGCATCT
>CAIODE010000427.1 GCA_903856875.1 uncultured Burkholderiales bacterium | reverse complement strand
GGCTCCGAAAAAATTGGCACTACAGGCCGTGGCATTGGCCCTGCCTACGAAGACAAAATCGCACGCCGTGCAGTGCGCGTGCACGATCTAAAATACCCTGAACGTTTTGCGCAAAAGCTCAAAGAACTCTTGGATTTGCACAACCATGTTTTGAAAACTTATTTGGGCTCAGAGAAGTTCATCTTTGGTGATGCACTCAAGCCGTATGTCAAAAATGGTGAAGTACAGTTTGACGTGGTTTTCAAAGAAGCCATGGAGCATGCAGAACTTTTGAAGCCCATGATGGCCGATGTATCGCGCGAACTCAACGATGCACACCGCTTAGGTGCTAACTTATTGTTCGAAGGTGCGCAAGGCACGCTGCTTGATGTCGATCACGGCACATACCCCTACGTCACATCCAGCAACTGTGTGGCTGGCAATGCTGCGGCGGGTTCAGGTGTAGGCCCCGGTTTGCTGCATTATGTTTTGGGTATTACGAAGGCCTATTGCACACGTGTGGGTGGCGGCCCATTTCCAACCGAGTTGGAATGGGAAAAAGAAGGCACGCCTGGTTGGCACATGAGCACAGTGGGTGCTGAAAAGGGTGTCACAACAGGTCGCAGCCGCCGCTGTGGTTGGTTCGATGCAGCTTTGCTCAAGCGCAGTGCGCAGGTCAATGGGCTGTCTGGCCTTTGCATTACCAAGCTCGATGTCCTAGACGGTTTGAAAGAGTTAAAGCTTTGCACGGGCTATGAATTGGATGGCGAAATTGTGGACATTCTGCCTATGGGTGCCGACGACATTGCACGCTGCAAGCCTATTTACGAATCCATTGAAGGCTGGACAGACAGCACAGTGGGCGTGACACAATTTGACAAACTGCCTGTCAATGCGCGCTTGTATCTGCAGCGCATTGAACATATCACGGGTGTTCCCATTCACTTGGTGTCGACCAGCCCTGACCGGGATCACACCATTTTGATGCACCACCCTTTCTTGACACCCCTTTAATTGATACAAACACCTCGCTTCACAAAGAAGTGAACTGAATAAACTCTGGAGAATCTGCATGCTGACTGAAGACGGCAAACACCTGTACGTAAGCTACGACGAGTACCACAATCTGATTGAAAAATTGGCCATCAAGATCGATCAATCTGGGTGGGAGTTCGATACCATTTTGTGTTTGGCAAGGGGCGGCATGCGCCCTGGCGATATTTTGTCTCGCATTTTCGACAAGCCCTTGGCCATCATGTCTACCAGCTCTTACCGCGCTGATGCGGGCACTGTTCAAGGCCATTTGGACATCGCTCGTTTCATTACCACCCCCAAAGGTGAAATTGCAGGCCGTGTTTTGTTGGTCGACGATTTAGCCGATTCAGGACACACCCTGAAGGCAGTGGTCAACATGTTGAAAACGAATTACAAACCCATCACGGAGCTTCGCACTGCGGTCATTTGGACCAAAGGTCTTTCAGGGTTCCAGCCCGATTACTCTGTTGAATATCTGCCAACCAATCCTTGGATTCATCAGCCTTTTGAAGGCTATGACAGCATGAATCCTGAAAAATTAATGGAAAAGTGGAAAGTCTGAAGGTAGTATGGTGGGATGACTGAAAAAAACAACGCCCACATATCGACCCAGCTGATTCACCATGGCTACACGCCACCGGCTGATTTTCAGGCCCCTCAACCTGGCATCTTCAAAGCCTCTACGGTTTTCTTTCCCAATGTGGCTGCCATGCGGCAACGCGATTGGAAAGACAAATCAGCTTATACCTATGGTACGCATGGCACGCCCTCCAGCTTCACGCTTGAAGAGCGGCTTTGCGCGCTTGAAGGTGGCAAACATTGTGTCTTAACGCCCAGTGGCTTGACGGCCTTGGCAGTCACATCTTTTGCTGTTTTGAAAACGGGCGATCACATTTTGTTGCCCGACAACTCTTACGGCCCCAATAAGGTGCTGGCAGATGGTGAATTGGCAGCGTTTGGTATTTCACATACTTTTTACGATGCCATGAATCCTCAAGATCTGGCGTCCAAAATCAAATCCAATACGCAACTTGTCTGGTTAGAAGCACCTGGTTCTGTCAGCATGGAGTTTCCTGACCTCATCGGCCTGATGAAGGTCTGTCAAGCACATCGCGTTTTAACCGCCTTAGACAATACGTGGGGCGCAGGGCTTGCATTCAAGCCCTTTGACCTGTTGGGCGATGGCAGTTTGTCTGTTGACTTCACAGCTCATGCGCTGACCAAATATCCCAGTGGGGGTGGCGATGTGCTTATGGGCAGCGTCATGACCTGCAACCATGCATTGGCATTGAAACTCAAAATGACCATGAGCCGGCTGGGAATTTGTGTGGGCCCCAACGACATTGAAAGCATTCTTCGCTCGCTGCCCACCATTTCTTTGCGCTATGCAGCGCAAGATCAGTCTGCGCGGCAGTTGGCGCAATGGTGGAAAGGCCAAAAAGCGTGTGTGCAGGTGCTGCATCCGGCTATAGATGGATCCCCAGGGCATGCCCATTGGCAGGCCTTGTGCGCGCCTCAAGGTGGTGCAGGGCACGCAGCAGGCTTGTTCAGCGTCATGTTGCATCCATCCTTAACGCAAGCCCAAGTTGATGCGTTTTGCGACAGCTTGAGTCTGTTCAAGTTAGGCTACAGCTGGGGCGGCCCCATTAGTTTGGTGGTGCCTTACAACATTGCCAGCATGCGTTCTAACTGGCCTTCTCACCTGCAACAAGGCCACTTGGTGCGCTTTTCAACAGGGTTTGAAGACCCTCAAGATTTGATCCATGACTTGGGCAAAACCGTGAAACAGTGCTTGAATTTTCAAGCGTCTTGAAGGATTGAATGGCAAGCTGATACAGTGGGGCCATTGAATAGAAAGAAATACCTTGGCAACTCCCAATTACGGCTACGAAAAACGTCAAAAAGAATTGGCGAAGAAGCGCAAAAAAGAAGACAAACTGAAAGCCAAGTCTGAGAAAAGAACAGACTCGCCTGATTCACCCTCAGAAGATTTGCCTGAAGACGGCATTGAGCCCTTGCCTGTTTCCGATGCGCCACCGCATCCCTAAATCTTAAAAAGCATTCATCTTGGCAGCTATTTAAGTTCGGCCAACATTTTTTTAAGCACAGGCCATGTGTTTTTCATCAT
>CAIODE010000426.1 GCA_903856875.1 uncultured Burkholderiales bacterium | reverse complement strand
GGGCAGTTATTTGACACGCTTGGAATCTGATTTGCGCGGTCAAGGTTTTGAAGGCGAGCTCTTGATTGTTCAAAGCAATGGCGGTGTGATGTCACGCCAAACAGCTTGCGATGTGCCAGTGCGCACTGCCTTGTCAGGGCCCGCAGCTGGCGTGATGGCGTGCGCCGCCATTGCACGCGCCGCCGGTTTCCCCAACGTGATGACGGGTGACATGGGGGGCACTTCCTTTGATGTGTCCTTGGTGGCAAAAGGGGAAGCCGCCCTGTCCGCTCTAACTTCCATTGAATTTGGCTTGGTGGTGCGCTCGCCCATGATTCAAATTGAAACCATTGGCGCAGGCGGTGGCTCGATTGCATCTGTCGACGCCAGTGGCATGTTGCAAGTAGGGCCTGAGTCGGCTGGCAGTGTGCCCGGTCCTGCCTGTTATGACCATGGCAATACCAGACCCACCGTGACCGATGCCAATGTGTTGTTGGGACGCATTGCGGCCAATCGTCCGCTGGGAGGTGGATTGTTGCAAGCCTTGCGTTCTGATTTGTCAGAGAAGGCCATTCAAACGCATGTGGCTGAACCCTTGGCCCTAAGTACCTTGGAAGCCGCTGAAGCTATTTTGACTGTGGCCAACGCCAAAATGGCGGGTGCAGTGCGCGTGGTGTCGATCGAAAAAGGTCACGACCCGCGCCAGTTTGCCTACATGCCATTTGGCGGTGGCGGTGGTTTGCATGTGTGCGCCATGATGCGCGAAGTGGGTGTGGCCACCGGCATCGTGCCACGTTATCCCGGTGTCACATCTGCTTTGGGTTGTGTGATGGCCGATATGCGTCATGACGCAGTGCAAACTTTGAACCAAGCTTTGAGTGATGTGAATTTCAAAGATGTGGTGTCCCGCATTGACCAGTTGGCCGAGGCTTGTCAAACACGCCTCGATTCTGCAGGTGTGCGGTTTGTAGCGGTCGATGAAAGCATTGCATTGGACATGTTGTTCACAGGTCAAACTCACACGCTTCAAGTCAATGTTCAGCGTGCTCAGTTGAGTGCAGAAGGTTTGCGAGCTGCTTTTACCGAAGCCTATCAACATGCTTTTGGCAGGGTTCTAGAAGGCCCTGTCATTCGCGTCATGAATTTGCGTTATGCGCGCATTGGCCGTCGGCCTAAATTTGATTTGTCGGTCTTGGCGCCAGTGGGCGCTGGCAGCACGCAGGCTTTGGGTGTGCAGCGCGTGTACCACCAAGGGCAGTGGTGGGATGCACAGCGCTATGCGCGCTTGGAGTTGCCAGTGGGTGCTCAGGTTCACGGCCCAGCCATCTTGGAGCAAGCCGACACCACCGTGTGGTTGGAGCCTGGCTTTGTAGCCAAAGTAGATGCCATGGGCAATCTGTTGGTCACCGCTCAGCCTTGATGCCCCTCTTTCAATTGGATTGAAGAAAGTTTTGTCATGACCCAGCATTCAAAGTTTGCAGCTGCAAACACCGCCTTGATCATTGTAGATTTGCAAAATGATTTCTTGTCGCCACAAGGTGCCTATGCCCGTGGCAAGACCGTCAGTGCAGATGCTTTGTTGTTGCCTGCGCGGATTGCACCAGTGGCTCAAGCTTTGAAGGCGCAAGGTGGCTACGTGGCTGCCAGTCAATTTACATTGTGGCCAGATGCCAAGGGTGAACCGATGGTGTCTCCGCATCTTTTAGAGAAGCGGCCCTTTTTGAGAAAAGGCGATTTTGCGCCTGGCAGTGTGGGCCAAGACAATGTGCCTGAGCTCAAAGACAGCGTGGATTTGGTGGTGTGCAAAGTCGCTTACTCTGCGTTTTTTAACACCCAACTCGATTGGGTGTTGCGCAAAGCCGGTATTGAAACAGTGGTGATTTGCGGTATCGTGACCAATGGCGGTGTGGCCAGCACAGCGCGCGATGCGCACGTGCGTGACTACAGCGTTGTGGTTTTAAGCGATGGTTGCGCAGCATTTAGCAATGCACTGCATCAGGCCTCACTGGCAGACTTGGCCTCGATTGGCCAAGTCATCACTTGCGATGCATTTGTCAACAGTTTGGCATGAGCGGTCTGGTAGAAAACATTCACACACCGGTTGCCATTGTGGGCGCTGGTGCCTGCGGTTTAACTGCAGCACTGGCCTTGCATCGACTGGGCATTGAATGCGTGGTGCTAGAGCGCGATGCGGTGCCTGCTGGCTCCACCGCTTTGTCTTCTGGTTTTGTACCCGCAGCTTGCACGCGTGTGCAACAAGCAGCCAAGGTGAAAGACAGCACCGACTTGTTTGCACAAGACATTCAACACAAAGCGCATGGCCAAGCAGCACCAGCTTTGGTCAAAGCCTACAGCGATGCCATTGGCCCTGCAATGGACGCTTTGGAGATGCATCACCACATTCCCTGGCAATTGCTTGATCAGTTTCTGTACCCAGGTCACAGTGTGCACCGAATGCATGCCGTGCCTGAAAAAACGGGTGAAGGCTTGATGAGTCGACTGCGTGCCGCTACCGATGCAGCGGGCGTGGTGGTCTTGACGCAGGCTCAAGTCACTGCGCTGAACGCCGATGAAAAGGGTGCGGTTCAAAGTCTGACCTACACCCAGCCTGATGGTGCTTCAAGTCAATTGTTTTGCAAGGTCGTGATCTTGGCGTGCAATGGTTTTGGCGGCAACGCTGACATGGTGAAGCAACACTTGCCCGCTATGAAAGACGCGCAGTATGCGGGCCATGTAGGCAACGATGGCAGTGCCATTGCATGGGGATTGCAGTTGGGCGCCGAGTTGGCAGACATGGGTGCCTACCAAGGCCATGGTTCTTGGGCCATTCCACAAAGCAGCCTTATTTCGTGGGCACTCATGATGGAAGGCGGCATTCAAATCAACCGGTTTGGCGCACGTTTTCACGACGAAACCCAAGGCTATTCTGAGGCGGCTGTTCAGGTGTTGAATCAGCCCGATGGTGTGGCTTGGAATGTGTTTGACAATCAGCTTTTAAAATTTGCACAAGACTTTCCAGACTTCGTGGCGGCCCAAGCCGCAGGGGCTGTGAAGTCGGCGGCCAACGCAGAATCGCTTTCAGCCATTGTGGGTTGCCCCTCCATGGCATTGGACAAAACCTTGGCTGAAGTCAACGGGTTGGCGGATGCTACTTCGCTTGCGATGCCTGATGCAAAAGACCCTTGGGGTCGAAGCTTTAAACGCCGACTCGAAGCCCCTTTTCACGCCATCAAAGTCACGGGTGCACTGTTTCACACGCAAGGTGGCTTGAACATCAATGCGCTATGCCAAGTGCTCAAACCAGATGGCAAAACTTTGCCCAACTTGTATGCCGCCGGAGGTGCCGCACGGGGTGTGTCGGGTGCCGAGGTTTGGGGTTATTTGTCAGGCAATGGTTTGCTCAGTGCCATTGCCGGCGGTCACATTGCAGCGCATGCAGTCGCTCAAAAAATAGGGGAGAACACGTGATGACTTTCAAAGCCACAGGCCCAGATTCAAATGGTCATGCCATTTCATTGGCGCAGCGTTTACAGCAAAGCAAGGCATTGTTGGCACCAGGCGTGTATGACGCCCTGAGTGCCTTGATTGCCGAGCAAGCAGGATTTGAAGCCTTGTATCTGTCGGGTGCCTCGATCGCCTATTCCCAATTGGGTCGCTCCGACATTGGTCTCACCACGGCCACGGAGGTGACGCAAACCTTGGCGCACAT
>CAIODE010000425.1 GCA_903856875.1 uncultured Burkholderiales bacterium | reverse complement strand
TTACCGTGTCGCGTTGGATTGACGGCGTGCTCGAGAAAAACGAGTTGATTGACCAAGACAGCAATTTGCGCGGCGTGTTTTATTGGGGCCATGCACCTAACTCGCAATCCCGCGGTTTGGAAATGAAGCGCGCCATGGACAAGCTCGACCTGTTGGTGGTGGTTGATCCTTACCCATCTGCCACTGCGGCCATGGCTGCTATGCCTGGCAAGCCTGAAGACTTGAACCCCAACCGCGCGGTTTATTTGTTGCCCGCGGCCACGCAGTTTGAAACCAGTGGTTCTTGCACAGCTTCCAACCGCTCACTGCAATGGCGCGACAAGGTCATTGACCCTCTGTGGGAAAGCCGCTCAGATCACATGATCATGTACCAATTGGCCGACAAACTTGGCTTTGGCAAAGAGTTGGTCAAGAACTACAAAATGCAAAAAGTCAAAGGCTTGGACGAGCCTGTGCCTGAAGACATTTTGCGCGAAATAAATAAATGCGTTTGGACCATTGGCTACACTGGCCAAAGCCCAGAGCGCCTCAAAGCGCACATGCGCAACATGCATTTGTTCGATGTAAAAACGCTCAAATCCAAAGGCGGCAAAGACAAAGAAACAGGCTACGACTTTGGCGATGATTACTTCGGTTTGCCATGGCCTTGCTGGGGCACGCCTGAACTCAAGCACCCAGGCTCACCCAATTTGTATGACACCTCGAAACACGTCATGGAAGGCGGCGGAAACTTCCGCGCCAACTTTGGCATTGAGCGTGAAGGCAAATCACTGTTGGCCGAAGATGGTTCTCACTCCAAGGGTGCTGACATCACCACGGGCTACCCCGAACTCGATCACGTGTTGCTTAAAAAGCTCGGCTGGTGGGGTGAACTCACAGAAGACGAAAGCAAAGCAGCCGAAGGCAAAAACTGGAAGACCGATTCTTCTGGCGGCATGATCCGTGTGTTCATGAAGAACCATGGTTGCCATCCTTTTGGCAATGCCAAGGCACGCGCTGTGGTGTGGAACTTCCCCGATCCTATTCCTCAGCACCGCGAGCCTTTGTATGGCACACGTGCCGACCTCATGGCCAAGTACCCCACGCACGACGACAAGAAAGCATTCTGGCGTTTGCCCACTTTGTACAAAACCATTCAAGACAAAAACATTGCCGACAAGGTGCATGAGAAGTTCCCGCTCATCATGACCTCGGGTCGTTTGGTGGAATACGAAGGCGGCGGCGAAGAAACTCGTTCTAACCCTTGGTTGGCCGAGTTGCAGCAAGAAATGTTTGTTGAAATTCACCCACAAACCGCTTCGAAGCGGGGCATTCGAAATGGTGAGCGCGCTTGGGTCAAATCCCCCACAGGTGCTCGCTTGAATGTGCAAGCCTTGGTCACTGAACGCGTTGCGCCAGATACCGTGTTCTTGCCTTTCCACTTCTCAGGTCGTTGGCAAGGTGCCGACATGCTGGCGCATTACCCCAACGGTGCCGCGCCAATCGTACGAGGCGAGGCCGTTAACACAGCCACCACTTATGGCTACGACAGCGTCACCATGATGCAAGAAACAAAAACCACCGTTTGCGATGTGGAGAAGGCGTAAAGCTTTCCACACACACAGGAGTAAAACATGGCAAGAATGAAATTTATCTGTGATGCAGAGCGCTGCATTGAATGCAACGGTTGTGTCACTGCTTGTAAAAACGAACACGAAGTGCCTTGGGGCGTCAATCGCCGCCGTGTCGTCACTTTGAACGACGGTGTGCCTGGTGAGAGATCTATCTCTGTCGCGTGCATGCACTGCTCAGATGCACCTTGCATGGCAGTTTGCCCCGTCAACTGTTTCTATCGCACCGAAGAGGGTGTGGTGTTGCACGACAAAGACGTGTGCATCGGTTGTGGCTACTGTTCCTATGCTTGCCCGTTTGGCGCGCCTCAGTTTCCAAGCGCTGGCACCTTTGGTGTTCGCGGCAAGATGGACAAATGTACTTTCTGTGCAGGTGGCCCCGAAGCCAATGGCAGCCAAGCCGAATTTGAAAAATACGGTCGCAACCGTTTGGCCGAAGGCAAGTTGCCTGCATGCGCTGAAATGTGTTCTACCAAAGCCCTGCTCGCTGGCGATGGCGACGTGGTGGCCGACATCTTCCGCAACCGCGTGGTGCAACGCGGTAAGGGTGCAGAAGTTTGGGGCTGGGGC
>CAIODE010000424.1 GCA_903856875.1 uncultured Burkholderiales bacterium | reverse complement strand
TCTGGGCTCCGATGTCGCTGTGCTTGGCGAAGTCCATGACAACCCGCGGCACCACCAACTGCGCGGCGAGTTGCTGCGTCAATTACCTGCTGCGAGTAAAACGGTGGTGGCGGAACATTTGAGCTGGCGCCTGCGTTTCAAGGAGGGTGGCGAGTTATTGACAAACTTGGAAACCGCTGGTTTTGATGACCAAGGCTGGAGCTGGCCGCTGCACCAACCCTTGTTTGAAGCGGTCACTGCGATGAATATGCGCCTCATGGGTGGCAATTTACCCGGCGACTCCATCAAAGAAGTGTTCAAAACACGTGGACAAAGCCTGCCCGAAGCGGTGCGTTCGCTGCTGGCGAAAGCCCCTTTTGACGTACAGCAAAGCAAGGCATTGGAAGAAGAAATCGACCAAGGGCACTGCGGCGCCATGCCAGCCAGCATGTTCGAGGGTATGGCCGCGGTGCAACGCGGACGCGACGCGGCCATGGCTGAAGTTGCACTCGCACACCTGCCAAGCATTGTGGTGGCGGGCAATGGACATGCTTGGAAGCACTTGGGCGTGCCTTTTGTTGTGTACAAATCTTCACCGCACTTGCACACGCTGAGCGTGCTGTTCATGGAGTGGGACGACACGCGGCCCAGCCAAGAAAAACAAGCGTTTTTGGCTGAATTGGCGCAGCAAGCAGACTATGTGTGGCTCACACCACCCCATCCCCGCAAAGACCCCTGTGAAAGTTTGCGCAAAAAATGAATACTTTGTGTGGATAAAAATACACAAAATTACAAAAATTAACTATTAAATAACTAATTTAAGGTGTTTATCGATTAATATTTGAGTACTTTAATTCGCATCACAGATTGATGAGACCCATCGTACTCAAGGAAATCAGGTCGCTACAGACCTTAAAGACGCTCAGCCGGCTAGACCATGGTTGGGTATTGGGTTTCGCTTGGGGACCGCTTCATGCCATGCCTGCGGCTTGTCAGCGCCAAGAGCCGCGCCGCCTGAAGCACCCGCCCCTGCGCTTTGACAAGGGCGTGGCCATCGACCGCTACGTTTAGGCTTGCATCAAAGCATCGAGTTTTCGTGCATCGGCGCAAAAAGCGCGAATGCCTTCGGCCAGTTTGTCGCTGGCCATGGCGTCTTCATTCAGAGCAAAACGAAACTGCGCCTCGTTCAGCGTGACACGCTCGATGGGCTTCGCTTGTGCCTGCGCAAAACTGAGTGCAGAAGAAAGCGGTGCGGTTTGCGCCTGCAACTGCGCCAGCAACTCAGGCGCGATGGTGAGCAAATCGCAACCTGCCAATGCGGTGATTTGCCCAATGTTGCGAAAGCTCGCACCCATCACCTCTGTAGTAACACCATGTTGCTTGTAGTAGTTGTAAATGTGGCGAACGCTTTGCACACCTGGGTCGTTCACACCAGCACGTTCTGCCTCGTCCCATTCCGCTCCCGTGGCCTTTTTGTGCCAGTCGTAAATACGCCCGACAAAAGGGGAAATGAGTTTCACCCCCGCTTGC
>CAIODE010000423.1 GCA_903856875.1 uncultured Burkholderiales bacterium | reverse complement strand
GTACGACCGTGTTCACTCTCGAGAAATTGCAAGCTACGGCGGTGTGGTCAACACCATGCCCAAGTTTGCAGCTTTCGCTTTGCTGTTCTCCATGGCCAACTGTGGTTTGCCGGGCACAGCAGGATTTGTCGGCGAATGGATGGTCATTTTGGGTGCAGTCAAGTTTGATTTTGTGGTGGGTCTGTTGGCCGCCTCTGCCTTGATCTTTGGTGCTGCTTACACCCTGTGGATGTTCAAGCGCGTTTATTTGGGCCCAGTCACCAACGACGATGTGAAAGAACTCACAGACATCAATGCGCGCGAGTTCACGGTCATGGCCTTGCTGGCCATCGCTGTGCTGTACATGGGCGTGTACCCCAAACCCTTTACCGATGTGATGGAAGTCTCTGTGGCCAATTTGTTGGAGCATGTGGCTGCTTCCAAATTGCCTTGATCGCTTGTGGTCAGCTGAAACTTAAAGATAGAGAGAATAGACATGATTGACTCAACCAGCTGGATGACGGTGTACCCGGAAATCGTGTTGCTGGTCATGGCCTGCGTGATTGCGCTGGTTGACCTCCTGGTCACAAGCCCTAAGCGCACTGTGACTTATGTTTTAAGCTTGGTGTCGCTTGGTGGGGTGGCTCTGCTACATGCCTTCTACGCTGATTCAGGTCACACGCTCTATGGTTTTGGCCGTTTGGTGGTCAGTGACCCCATGGGTCATTGGCTCAGGTGTTTCGCCACCATCGCCGTCATGGTGACCTTGGTTTATGCACGTCCTTACGCAGCCGATCGCGACATGCTGCGCGGCGGCGAAATTTTCAGCTTGTCCGTGTTTGCATTGCTGGGCATGAGTGTCATGATTTCGGGTCAAAACTTTTTGGTTTTGTATTTGGGACTTGAATTGCTCACGCTGTCGAGTTATGCCTTGGTGGCTTTGCGCAGAGACAATGCCCAAGCCACAGAAGCTGCCATGAAGTACTTTGTGCTGGGCGCCATGGCATCAGGCTTCTTGTTGTATGGCATGTCCATGCTCTATGGCGCGACAGGTTCTTTGGACTTGGCGACGGTGTTCAAAGTGATTGCCAGCGGTCAAGTGAAACACCAAGTGTTGGTGTTTGGCTTGGTGTTCGTGGTGGCTGGTTTGGCTTTCAAACTGGGCGTTGTGCCTTTCCACATGTGGGTGCCAGACGTTTACCAAGGCGCACCAACAGCGGCAACCCTCATGATTGCGGGAGCCCCCAAGTTGGCGGCCTTTGCCATCGCCATCCGTTTGTTGGTGGAGGGCTTGCTTCCTATGGCCATCGACTGGCAACAAATGTTGGCCCTCTTGGCCATTGCCTCCTTGTTGGTCGGTAACTTGGCAGCCATTGCACAAACCAACCTCAAGCGCATGTTGGCTTACTCCACCATTGCGCAAATGGGTTTTGTCCTGATCGGCTTGATGTCGGGCGTGGTCAGCGGCAATGCTGCCATGGGCGCCAATGCCTACAGCTCTGCCATGTTCTATGTCGTGGGT
>CAIODE010000422.1 GCA_903856875.1 uncultured Burkholderiales bacterium | reverse complement strand
GATGATTTCTATCGATCTACTTTTTGAGGCGGTCCTCTTTGGCATTTTGCTGGGTTGTTTTTACGCAGCTGTCAGCTTGGGCCTCTCGGTTGCATTTGGTTTGCTCGATGTGCCCTATGTTGCGCACCCTGCCCTGCTGATCTTGGGCTCGTATTTCACATTTCTGCTCAGTAAAACCGGTATAGATCCCATCGTCTGTGGGCTCTTGCTCATGCCAGTCTTCTACGTCATTGGCATTGCGCTTTATCGCTTTTATTACGAAACCTTTGAACGCCGAAGCTCCGACACAGGCGTTCGCGGTCTGGCATTTTTCTTTGGGATTGCCTTCATCATCGAGGTCTGCCTCATCTTGGTGTTTGGTGTCGACCAGCGCACCGTCAGCGCCACTTACATTGGCAGCAGCTTGGAAATTGGCGAGTACCGTTTTCCCTATCGCATGCTGGTAGCCTTTGGCATTGCCATCTTTCTCACCACACTGCTCACTTTGTACTTTTCCAAAACCTTCAATGGCCGCGCCATCAAGGCTGTAGGTCAAGACGAAGGCGCTTTAAGACTGATGGGGGCCAACCCCGTCAAAATCAAACAACTCGCTTTTGGCATTGCCACCGCAGTCAATGCCTTAGCCGGCGCCATGCTCATCATTGTGGGGCCCGTAGAACCCGCCATGGACCGCATTTACATTGGCCGAACTTTTTGCGTGGTGGTGCTTGCCGGTTTGGGCAGCATGAGCGGCACTTTGGTCGCAGGATTAATTTTAGGCATTGCAGAGTCCATCGTCATGATGACCTTGGGAGCCTCTTGGGCACCTGCAGTTTCTTTTGGTTTGTTGCTCTTAATGCTGGGCATTAGACCTCAAGGTCTGTTTGGAAGATAAGTACCCATGAAATACAGCATTTACGCATTCATTGCACTCCTGGGATTTCTAGGACTCTCGTTGATGAACGTCAACGAATATGTTTTTTTTGCAGGCTTCGTCATCTTGCAATTTGTCGTGCTGGCCACCGCATGGAATATCTTGGGCGGCTACGCAGGCTATGTGAATTTTGGCGTGCCAGCCTTCATTGCCGTCGGCGCCTATACCGCCGTTGTACTTTTCAAATCGATTTCTGCGCCTTTGGTGGTGCAAATCATTGGCGGCGGTATTCTGGCAGGCTTGTTGGGTCTCATCGTTGGACTGCTCACCCTCAAATTGCGCGGCATCTTTTTCTCGATTGCCACTGTGGCGGTGGTCTTCATCTTAGAAACAGTGGTCATGAATTGGCGCTACGTGGGCGGTGCCACCGGCTTGCAACTGACCAGGCCGCCGGATCTCTGGATTTTTGACACCTACACCCGCATGCTGTTTTTTGTCATGGCTGTTTTGGCCATTGGGTCTGTTTCCATTGCCCGCTACATTCAAGACTCATTTTTAGGTCGAGGTTTAAGGGCCGTGCGCGATTCAGAAGAAGCCGCTGAATGCTCGGGCGTTCCCACCTTGAAAATCAAACTCATTGCTTGCACCATTTCTGGCGCACTCATGGGCATCGCTGGTGCCCCCATGCCCATGTACCTCAGCTACATTGAGCCTACTGCCACCTTCAACCTCAACTACTCCATCTCCGCCCTTGGCATGCCCATCATTGGCGGCACATCGCATTGGATTGGCCCCGTCATCGGTGCTCTTTTATTGGCCACCATTCAACAGGTGGTGACAGTCACTGTTTCCAATGAATTGAATGTTTTGGTGGTGGGCGTTCTGTTGGTTTTATTTGTTGTTCTAGCGCCCGATGGCATTTTAGGATTGATTAAAAAATGGAAACAATCCTCGAAGTAAACAACGTCGTCAAACAGTTTGGTGGTTTCACTGCGCTCTCGGGCGTTAATGTGAAAGTTCACCAAGGCGAGCGGCTGGGCTTGATTGGGCCCAATGGGTCGGGCAAAACCACGCTGATCAACTGTATCTCGGGTGCATTCACAGACTATGCGGGTGCCATTCACTTTAACGGTCAAGATATTTCTAAACTTAAAGCGCATGAAAGAACAAAGCGTGGCATAGCGCGCAGCTTTCAAATTCCACGCCCTTTCAGCAGCATGACCGTGATGGAAAACTTGCTGGTGCCTTTTGCTTTTGTGGGTGGCAAAGATGGCCCAGAGCAGCAAGAAGAAGCCATGAACATTTTGCGCGGCATGGGATTGGCTGACAAAGCATTCGTGCAATCCAATCAACTGTCGCAAGTTGAATTGCGCAAAATGGAACTTGCACGGGCCATGGCCGCCAAACCCAAATTGCTCATTTCAGATGAAGCCATGGCCGGCTTGTCTGGGCACGAAGTCGATGAAGTCCTTGAAATTTTGTTTGACTTGAACAAGTTGGGCATCACCATCATCATGATTGAACACATCATGCAAGCGGTGATGAAATTTTCAGAACGCATCATTTGCTTGGATGCCGGCAAAATCATTTGTGAAGGCACCCCTGAAACCATTGTGAAAAACCCAGAAGTACAAAGGGCCTACCTTGGCGACTAAACTCATCATCGAAAATATCGACGCTGGTTATGGCGCTGTGCGTGCATTGCATGGCGTGTCACTGACCATTGAAAATGGGCAAACAGTGGCCTTGTTGGGCACCAACGGCAATGGCAAAAGTACCCTCATGAAATGTGTCATGGGCATGGTCAAACCCGATCAGGGCAGCATTCGATTGGAAATGGATGGCGCCACCCATGACCTCACGCAACTTTCCACAGAAGAAATTGTGAATTTGGGCGTTGCACTCATTCCTGAAGGCCGAAGGTTGTTTCCTAAACTCACAGTTGAAGAGAATTTGTTGTTGGGTGCATTTCGCGAAGTCTCACGCCCGCAAATTCCAGACAACATGGCGTTTTGCTATGAAGCCTTTCCAGTCTTGAAAGAGCGTAAAAATCAGTTGGCAGGTTCTATGTCTGGCGGACAACAGCAAATGTTGGCCATTGCCCGCGCGCTCATGTCGTCGCCCAAATTGCTCTTGGTGGACGAACCCTCAGTGGGCCTGTCGCCCCTGTTGGTTTCTCAAACCATTACCAAACTCAAAGAGCTTAAAGACAAATACAAACTCACCG
>CAIODE010000421.1 GCA_903856875.1 uncultured Burkholderiales bacterium | reverse complement strand
GAGTTGTCGGGCAAAAGCTCCTTCTCAGACTACAGCTTGCCCGAAGCTGCGGTGGCCCTTAAGCAAGGCGCAGGGCGCTTGATTCGCAGTGAAACCGATCAAGGTCTCTTGGTTGTTTGCGACCCACGCCTGACTGGCATGGCCTACGGACGGCGCCTGTTAGCCTGTCTGCCGCCGATGCGAAGACTTCACACAGAAGTTGAGTTTGAAGCGGCCTTGGGAAGGCTTACCAAAACTTCCACCACGCCGTAGATTTGCTGTTGGGTGGTGTGATGGGTTTGGGAAAGTTCGTCTCTAAAACGCGGAGCGAGTCTGCCCTTAATTCTTCCATTCCCAACGCGGCATAAGACATGGCCAAAATTTCCAGGGCCTCTTTGATAGCGGGAACGCCAGGGTAGTCAGTGATGGCCAATTGGGCGCGATTGACAGCTGCCACATAAGCGCCTTTGCGGTAATAAAAACGCGCGACGTGTACTTCATAAGAAGCCAAAGAATTGACGATGTAGGTCATTCGCTGGCGTGCATCTGCCGCGTACTTGGAGTCTGGAAAGCGTGCGATCAGCTCTTTGAATGATTCAAAAGAGTCCTTGGCAGCTTTTTGATCCCGCTCCGATAAATCTTGCTTTGTCAGGAATGAGAACAAGCCCAAGTTGTCGTTGAAATTGACCAAGCCTTTTAAGTACAGTGCGTAATCCACAGCGGGGCTGGCAGGATGGAGTTTCAGGAAACGGTCAAGCGTGGCCAAGGCTTGTATTTTTTCTGTGGCGCGATATTGCGCATAAGCTTTTTCGATTTGGGCCTGTTGTGCCAAAGGGGTGCCCGCAGCACGTCCCTCTAGTTTATCAAACAGCATGGCGGCACGATCCCAAGCACCTGCACCCATTTCGTCGCGTGCTTCGCTGTAAATTTTTTCTGGCGCCCAGGCTGCTGTAGGATCAGCTGGCGTGCTTGAGCATCCGGACAAGAGAGTGACGGCAAAACCGACAAGTGTTAGCGCAAGCACCGATAATCTGATGTTCAACATCTGGCAACCTTGGAAATAAACCAAATTGATTATATCGAGCCACTCAGAGCTAGACGACGTCGATGAGTTTCAAGATGAAACTTCTCTAGATTCAGCCGTCACGCTGAAAGTCTCAGAGGTCCGTGAACTGCTTGTGCCGCCTGAGTTTCACGGCCAACGGCTGGATCGAATGCTGGTGGCGGGGGTTCCTGAGTTTTCAAGAAGTTATTTGCAGCAGTTGCTCGAAGATGGGGCTGTGAGCAGGGCAGGGTTGACGCAGCTTAAATCTGCCTTCAAGGTCAAGGCGGGTGAGCTTTGGCACATTGAATTGCGTGCCACACCTCAATCGCAAGCTTTTAAGCCTGAATCCCTTGCCTTGAATGTGGTCTACGAAGACAAAGATCTCAGGGTGATCGATAAACCTGCCGGATTGGTCGTGCATCCTGCCCCGGGAAATTGGTCGGGTACCTTGATGAATGGCCTCTTAGGATTAGATCCATCTCTTATAGAGTTGCCTAGAGCTGGCATTGTTCATCGCCTTGACAAAGACACCAGTGGCTTGATGGTGGTCGCCAGAACGCGCACTGCCATGGATGCCTTGGTCAAAAAAATGGCAGCACGGGAAATCAAGCGCCAATATATAGCCATGAGTGACAAGCCTTGGACAGGTAACAAGCAAAAGACGGTTGATTGGCCCATTGGCCGAGATCCTGCGAATCGCTTACGTATGGCCGTTGTTGACTTGACCAGGAATTCTGGAAAAACAGCAAAAACCCACTTTCATGTGATGTCACAAAGCGAGCTGGGCACCCTTGTACGTTGCATTTTAGAGACGGGGCGAACGCATCAAATCCGAGTTCACATGGCTGCCCTCAAATTGCCCTTGGTGGGCGACACGGTGTATGGGGGCTCCGCACACCCCCTGATGCCAAGGCAGGCCTTGCATGCAGACCTCTTGTCATTTGAGCACCCGATTTCCGGTCAGTCCATGGCATTTCAGTCGCCACTGCCAGCAGATATTCAGAGTTTGCGCCAAGCTTGGTCCCTCAGTTACAATGAAAAAACCTGAATTTCAGGCTTGGCCAGTCGAAAGATTAGCCTAATTCCCCTTGATGGGGTGCGCAGGTGGGTTCCATCCCCCCCAACTTGATGTTTTAAGTCGGAGCGTGCACCTTGATTCGCGCCTCAGGCGCTTTTATCCCGGAAGATTGACACCATGAACACGGCGCAAGCCAAGCGTGTCCTTGAAGCAGCGTTACTGTGTGCAACTCAGCCCGTCACTGTCCGTGACATGCGTTTGTTGTTCGATGATGCTCTAGGCGCTGACACACTTAAAGTACTCTTAGAAGAGTTGCAATTAGATTGG
>CAIODE010000420.1 GCA_903856875.1 uncultured Burkholderiales bacterium | reverse complement strand
GAACACATAGTGGTCGGCAGGGAAGCTGCGCATGTCGCCCGTCAAAGGCAAGACCACATTGATCTTTTCGCCTTCTTGCAAGGGGAACATGTTGACGATGGGGCGGCCGCGCGAACCGCGTGAGCCTGCAGGCACTTCCCACACTTTGAGCCAGTACAAACGGCCGCGGTTGGAGAAGCACAAGATGTAATCGTGTGTGTTGGCAATGAAGAGTTGGTCGATCCAATCGTCTTCTTTGGTGGCCGTGGCTTGTTTGCCGCGACCGCCGCGTTTTTGAGCGCGGTATTCAGACAAAGGTTGGCTCTTGATGTAGCCGCTGTGCGAGAGCGTGACCACCATGTCGGTGGGGGTGATCAGGTCTTCGGTGGCCAAGTCTTGCGCATTGTGTTCAATGAAACTGCGGCGAGCACCCAATTTGGTTTGGCCAAATTCTTGGCGCAATTCGCCCAGCTCGGTGCCAATGATGGTGGACACGCGTTCTGGCTTGGCCAAAATGTCGAGCAAGTCTTCAATTTCAGACATCACTTCTTTGTACTCAACCACAATCTTGTCTTGTTCTAGGCCGGTCAAGCGTTGCAGACGCATCTGCAAGATTTCTTGTGCTTGGGTTTCGCTTAGGCGGTACAGGCCGTCGTTGCCCATGCCAAATTCTTTTTCCAAGCCATCCGGGCGATAGTCGTCAGCATTGACAGCGCCACCATCGGCGCGAGTGCGTGTCAGCATTTCGCGAACCAACTTACTGTCCCAGCTGCGTGTCATCAATTCGACCTTGGCCACTGGCGGAGTGGGCGCATTGCGAATGATGGCGATGAACTCGTCGATGTTGGCCATGGCCACAGCCAAGCCTTCCAACACGTGACCACGCTCTCTTGCTTTGCGCAAGGTGAATACGGTGCGGCGTGTGACAACTTCTCGGCGGTGTTGCAAGAACACGCTGATCAGGTCTTTCAAGTTGCACAACTTCGGTTGCCCGTCAATGAGGGCCACCATGTTGATGCCGAAGGTGTCTTGAAGTTGGGTCTGTTTGTACAGATTGTTGAGGATCACTTCAGGCACTTCGCCGCGCTTGAGTTCGATCACCAAACGCATGCCAGATTTGTCAGACTCGTCTTGAATGTGGCTGATGCCTTCGATTTTTTTCTCGTGAACCAATTCGGCCATGCGCTCTTGCAAGGTCTTCTTGTTCACTTGGTAGGGCAGTTCGTCGACCACGATGCATTGGCGCTGGCCTTTGTCAATGTCTTCGAAGTGGCACTTGGCGCGCATGATCACGCGGCCGCGGCCCGTGCGATAGCCATCTTTCACGCCGTTGATGCCATAAATGATGCCGGCAGTGGGGAAGTCGGGAGCAGGAATGATTTCCATCAATTCGTCGATGGTGGCACCCGGGTTGCGCAGCATATGCAAGCAAGCGTCAACCACTTCGTTCAAATTATGGGGTGGAATGTTGGTCGCCATACCGACCGCAATACCCCCAGAACCATTCACCAACAGGTTGGGAATGCGGCTTGGCAACACCAAAGGTTCTTTTTCAGAGCCGTCGTAGTTGGGGCCAAAGTCGACCGTTTCTTTGTCGATGTCGGCCAACATTTCGTGGGCAATTTTGGCCAAACGAATTTCGGTGTACCTCATGGCCGCTGCGTTGTCGCCGTCGACCGAACCAAAGTTGCCTTGACCGTCCACCAGCATGTGGCGCATCGAAAAATCTTGCGCCATGCGAACGATGGTGTCATAGACAGATTGGTCACCGTGAGGGTGGTACTTGCCAATCACGTCACCCACAATACGGGCAGACTTCTTATAAGCGCGGTTCCAATCGTTGTTCAACTCGTGCATGGCGAACAAGACCCTGCGATGGACCGGCTTGAGGCCGTCTCGGGCATCGGGCAGGGCGCGTCCCACAATCACGCTCATGGCGTAGTCGAGGTAACTGCGGCGCATTTCCTCTTCTAGACTGATGGGGAGGGTTTCTTTGGCAAACTGGGTCATGAGGGGTCAGGCGCACTGGGTGAAAGACTGTCATTTTAGGTCCAAAGAGTGTCGTTGATTTGCAACACATGCTCGGCTTAGAATTGACCCTGACCACCCTCATTTCACCAAATTGGGGAATTCACCATTGTCTATGGCACAATGATTTCAACGTTTTGGGTGATGGTCATTCAAATCGTCTCTTTTTTCGCAGGATGTCTGCGGTATTTATCCCCATGAGGAGAACCATGAAAAAATTCAATAAAGTTGCAATGGTGTTGGCTTCAGCTGCCTTGGCAACTGCTGCAGGCGCGCAATCCGTAGACAACTGGCGCAATGGCACAGGCGAATTCGCCTGGAAAAACGGCACTGCAGAATACTGCTGGCGCAATGCCAACTGGACACCTGCCAATGCTGCCGCTGGTTGCGATGGCGCTATTGCTGCGCCAAAAGCTGCCGCTCCTGCACCCGCGCCAGCACCAGCTCCCGCTGCTGCACCAGCGCCAGCACCAGCCCCCGCTGCTGCACCAGCCCCCGCGCCAGCACCAGCCCCCGCTGCTGCCACTAAAGTAACTTACGCTGCCGACACCTTCTTTGACTTTGACAAATCAGTTTTGAAAGCTGACGGCAAAGCCAAATTGGACGACTTGGCTGGCAAAGTCAAAGCCATCAACTTGGAAGTGATCATTGCTGTGGGTCACACCGATTCCGCCGGCGCTGACGCCTACAACCAAAAGTTGTCTGTCAAGCGTGCTGACGCTGTCAAGGCTTACTTGGTCACCAAAGGCATCGAGAAAAACCGCGTTTACACAGAAGGCAAGGGCGAGAAACAACCCGTTGCTGACAACAAAACTGACGCTGGCCGTTCTAAAAACCGCCGCGTGGAAATCGAAGTTGTGGGTACACGCCCCAACTGATCAACCGCAAGCTTGAATTCAATCAAGCTTTTGTTGATTTCATAAAGAG
>CAIODE010000419.1 GCA_903856875.1 uncultured Burkholderiales bacterium | reverse complement strand
TGGAGAACGAGCAATTCGACCCTGGTTTTGAAACTCAAGAGGCCAGAATGTTTTCTGAAGCAGAGATTCCTTGGGATGACTTGGCCTTTAGAACCGTACAAGAAACTTTGAAACATTATTTTGCTGACAAAAAATCAGGCAGCTATGGGGTCCACACCCTGAATATTGATTGATGTCATCGAGTTGGCTAACCCATTCGTTGTATCCTTAAGCTGTTTTTAAAAAGGAAGTTCCATGTACAAAATCATCGTTGCTGGCGTCTTGAGCGTTGTTGCTTTAGCCTCTGTTGCTCAAACTGCTGCACCGACAGCTCCTGTCGTTCCTGCAGCGCCTGCTGTAGCACCCGCCGCACCTGCCGCAGCACCTGCTGCTGCCGCAGCCAAACCTGCGGCAGAAGCCCCTAAAGCTGCCAAAAAGGCCGCTAAGAAGAAAAAGTCCAAGGCAAAAAAGAAGCCCGCCTGATTTTTCAGAATTCGACACAAAGCCCTGCCATGCAGGGCTTTTTTTTGTCCAATGTGAGCTCAACTTGGGCGAAAATACGATCGTGGCAATTCCTCAGTCTTTTATCCAAGAACTCCTATCCCGCGTTGATGTGGTGGAGGTCGTTGGCCGCTTCGTCCAGCTGAAAAAAGGCGGCGCTAATTTCATGGGTCTTTGTCCCTTCCACGGCGAAAAATCTCCCAGTTTCACAGTCAGCCCCACCAAACAATTTTTTCACTGCTTCGGCTGCGGAAAAAATGGCAACGCCATTGGCTTCCTCATGGACCATGCGGGCATGAGCTTCATTGAAGCGGTGAAAGATTTGGCGCAACAAACTGGCATGGTTGTGCCTGAAGAGGACATTTCACCTCAGGACAGGGCCATTGCAGCCGCTCAAAAACAAAAGCAAGCCAGCTTGAGCGACATGTTGGAAAAAGCGGCCAGCGCTTATCAGCAACATTTGAAAAATGCACCGACGGCGGTGACTTATTTGAAAGGGCGCGGCCTCTCTGGGCAAATTGCAAAACGATTTGGTTTGGGCTATGCACCCGAGGGTTGGCGCAGCTTGGCCAGTATTTTTCCTGAATACGACGATCCACTTTTGGCCGAGAGCGGCTTGGTCATCGTGAATGAGGAAGATGGCAAGCGATACGATCGATTCAGAGACCGTGTGATGTTTCCAATTAGAAGCATCAAAGGTGAGTGCATCGGTTTTGGCGGGCGCGTCATGGGAGATGGCACACCCAAATATTTGAATTCGCCAGAAACCCCAGTATTTCACAAAGGCCGCGAGCTTTATGGCTTGTTTGAGGCGCGCGATAGCATTCACAGTGCAGGCTATGTCTTGGTCACTGAAGGCTACATGGATGTGGTGGCTTTGGCCCAATGGGGCTTTCCCAATGCAGTCGCTACTTTAGGGACTGCCTGCACACCAGACCATGTTCAAAAACTTTTCAGATTCACAGATTCTGTGGTGTTCAGTTTTGATGGTGACGCAGCCGGCCGCAGAGCCGCTCGCAAAGCACTTGATGGCGCACTGATTTATGCAACCGATGTGAGAAGCATTAAATTCTTGTTCTTGCCAGAAGAGCACGATCCCGACAGTTACATTCGCGAAAAAGGCTCAGAAGCTTTTTCTTCTTGCGTGGCCACTGCCACGCCCCTGTCAAAATTTTTAATCGAAGTCGCCTCGGAAGCTTGTGATTTGCAATCGGCAGAGGGCCGGGCCCATCTTTCAAGCAATGCGAGCCCACTTTGGCGCGCCCTTCCTGACGGCGCCTTGAAACGCCAATTGCTTTCTGAATTAGCGCATTTGATCCAACTTGAAGCATCGGAGTTAGCCGGACTTTGGCTTCAACAAGCAGAGGCTGCAGCCTCTAGAAGCAGTCCGCGCAACGCAGTTTCTTCCAATGGCAACTTCCAAGCAGGCCCTGGCAATGGGGTCTCGGGCATGCCAAACAATTCGGCTGGTGTGCCTTATGACCCCGAGGGAATGACGTCCCCTTTTGAGCCTGCAAGAAACTCAAACTTTCAGAAAAAAACAAGGGCTAGACCTGATGGCAAAACCTGGCAACAAAATCCGCAAGGCAAATGGCGCTTGGTGGGTGGGTCGGATAGCATGCAAATGGTTGCACTTGGCCCTAGGGTTCAACCTGCCAGTCGATCCGACCATGCTGTGCGGCTCATTCTCACCAACATGGCCTTGTGGGACGGATTGTCTGCCGAAGACCATGCCTTGTTGTGCGATTTGCCCGAACAACATGGTGAGCTGATGCGTTGGCTTGAAAGCCAATTTCATGACCATGGCCCCCTTGCTTGGGGCGCCTTACAATCGGAATTGAGTCAACTTGCTTTCTCCAATTTGGCTGAAAATTTGATGCGGTCGCACAAGCCCAATTTGCCCGAAGCCAGCCAGGAAGCAGAGCCTGGAGAGGCCCGCAAAGAGCTCAGACTGCTGCTCAATCTGATGCTCATCGACCGCCTCAAAGGGCTAGAAACGCAAGCATTGAAAGAGGCTGAAAGCGTCCAAAGCCCCGAAGCTTTCCAAAAATGGCGTGATCTGCATCAACGCAGGCGAACCCTCATGAGCACTGAAATTATTTAGTTGTTTCACCCTTGTTTGGGTATAATCCACTTTTCAGGCAAGAGCGACAGCAGCACCTCCGGACCCGGCCACCGCCTCAGCGCAACTCCCTAGAAGGGAACGGCCACATCACCGCAAGGACTGCATTCCAAATGTTCGCCCACACATCTTGCCCAATTGCCCTTGCAAATGAAGCCACCTGCCCTCAGGTGTTTGTTTGCATTTCCTCTCGCGCCAGAAGTTTGTGGCGCAGCGTTTGTTTCCAAGTCAGTTTGAAGTATTGAGGTCCATCATGCCCGCTCAAAAACCGAAGAAGCCCGTTAAAGCACAAGCCAAGTCTGGCGCAGTCAAAGCTGTCAAACCCGTTGCCAAGCCAGCCGCCAAATCGGCTGTCAAACCAGTGGCAAAACCTGCCCTGAAAGCAACGGCCAAAACAAGTCCGGTCAAAGCCAAAGCACCCGTGAAAGCACCTGCTAAAAAGCCTGCCAAGCCAACTGTCAAAGCAGTGGCCAAACCAGTCGCAAAATCAGCTGCCAAACCTGCTGCCAAAGCTGTCGCTCCGGCCAAGAAAGTTAGTTCAGTGCCCGCATCCAAAAAAATAATCTCCGCCAAAGTGCCCGCTAAGGCACCCCCTAAAGCTCCAGCCAAAACGCCCTTGAAAGCGCCGGCCAAGGCTGTCAAGCCAGAAGTCAACAAAGCCGGCTCAAAAGTGGCGGCCAAACCCATAGCCAAGCCTGCAGTTAAGCCCGTGGTTAAGCCCGCCGTTAAGACCGTTGTGAAAACTGTTGCCAAGCCAGTCGCCAAAGTTGCTGAAAAAAAGGCTGCTACACCCGTCGTCAAAGTGCCTGCGGTCAAGCCCAGCAAAACAACGGCACCCGAGCCAGTAGCCCAGGAAGCAGGCGCCAAACGAGGCCGAAAACCCAAAGCTGGCGCCTTGCCCGTTCATGACGACATGAGTGATATCGAGGAAGACTTGGTCGGTGAACCCATTGCGGAGTCCACAGAAAAAGTCAAACCCCTTCGCATGAAGATCAGCAAGGCCAAAGAACGCGCCTTGATGAAAGAATTTGGCCTAGACGAAACAGTCTTGTCCGAAGAAGACATGGCCAAACGCCGTCAACGCCTCAAGGCTTTGATCAAGTTGGGCAAAACGCGTGGCTATCTCACACACGGTGAAATTTCTGACCACTTGCCTGACAAGCTGGTCGATGCAGAAACACTCGAAGTGGTCATTGCCACACTCAACGACTTGGGCGTTTCAGTGTACGAGCAAACACCCGATGCCGAGTCTTTGATCATCACAGAAAATGCCCCAACAGGTTCAACCGAAGAAGAAGCCGAAGAAGCTGCAGAGGCTGCACTTTCCACTGTCGACAGCGAGTTCGGCCGAACCACAGATCCTGTTCGCATGTACATGCGCGAAATGGGCACCGTTGAGTTGCTCACTCGCGAAGGCGAAATTGAAATTGCCAAGCGCATTGAAGGCGGCTTGATGAACATGATGACAGCGATCAGTGCATCGCCTGCCACCATCGCTGAGATTCTTCGTCTGGCCAATGAAATTCGCGATGGCAAAATCGTCATCTCGACGGTGGTAGATGGTTTCTCCAACATCAATGAAGCCGATGACTATGTGGCTGAAGAAGACTTCGACGAATTCGATGAATCAGATGACGACGATGGCAAAGGTGGCTCCAAAGCTCTGACCAAAAAATTGGAAGAGTTGAAGAACCAAGCTTTGGAACGCTTCGACCGCATCACTGAGCTTTTCGAAAAAGTTCACAAGATCTATGAAAAAGAAGGCTGGGGCACCCCCGCCTATCAGAAGGCGCAAATCGCGCTGTCTGAAGAGCTGATGACCATTCGATTTACAGCCAAAACCATTGAAAAGCTGTGCGACATGGTGCGTGGCCATGTGGACGATGTGCGCAAGAAAGAACGCGAAATGCGCCGCATCATTGTGGACAAGTGTGGCTACCCACAAGACTTGTTCATTGCCGATTTCAGTGGTCGTGACAAATCCAACCAGAGAATCAAGTCGCACTTGCTCGATTTGAAATGGGTTGAGAAACAAGCCGCGGCTGGCAAGCCTTGGAGCACGGTCATGGCCCGCAACATTCCGCCAGTGCAAGACTTGCAGCAAAAGCTGACTGACTTGCAATCTCGCGTGGTCGTGCCTTTGGATGAACTCAAAGACATCAACAAGCGCATGAATGCGGGCGAACGCTCTTCGCGCCACGCCAAGAAAGAGATGATCGAAGCCAACTTGCGTTTGGTGATTTCGATTGCCAAAAAATACACCAACCGTGGTTTGCAGTTCCTCGATTTGATTCAAGAAGGCAACATCGGTTTGATGAAGGCTGTAGACAAGTTCGAATACCGTCGTGGCTATAAGTTCTCTACTTATGCCACATGGTGGATTCGCCAGGCCATTACGCGCTCTATTGCCGATCAGGCTCGCACCATCCGAATTCCCGTTCACATGATCGAGACGATCAACAAGATGAACCGCATTTCTCGTCAGCACTTGCAGGAGTTTGGCTTTGAGCCCGATGCCAGCATCTTGGCCGAGAAGATGGAAATTCCGGAAGACAAGATTCGCAAGATCATGAAGATTGCCAAAGAGCCTATCTCCATGGAAACGCCTATTGGTGACGACGACGACAGCCATTTGGGTGACTTCATCGAAGACAGCGCCAACACAGCGCCTATCGATGCTGCCATGCAAGCCGGTTTGCGCGATGTGGTCAAAGACATCCTAGACAGCCTCACACCACGCGAAGCCAAAGTGCTGCGCATGCGTTTTGGCATTGAAATGTCAACCGACCACACACTTGAAGAAGTGGGCAAACAATTTGACGTGACGCGCGAACGCATTCGCCAAATCGAAGCCAAAGCACTTCGCAAGTTGAAGCACCCTAGCCGCAGCGACAAACTGCGCAGCTTCATCGATACGATGTAATCAATCTGCTGCAGCCATGCAGCGTGCCATGAAAAAAGCCTTCAAGCATCTGCTTCGAAGGCTTTTTCTTTGGGGCGTATTGGCTTGAATTCAGCTTTCTTGTTTTCGCGTCTTGTACCACCCCATGCCCAGCACGCCTGCGATGGCCAAAACATAAGTAGCCATGCGAGCCACATCGTGAATGGTTTGTCCGCCGTCAAACAAGGGGTCAAGAAATTTCTCGTTCACAATCATTTGTGCCGCGGTGAATGCAAGGACAGCAGCACCCAGGTGAATAATCACTGGCCACTTTTCAACCAAGCGCAGCACCAATTGGCTGCCCAGAACCACGATGGGAATGCTAATGAGCAAACCCAGGACGACCAAATCAAATGAACCATTTGCAGCGCCAGCAACACCCAATACGTTGTCAACCCCCATCAATGCGTCCGCCACAATGATGGTTTTCATGGCGCCCCAAAAGGTGGTGGCTGCACCGCCTTCGTGATCACCTTCAGAGGCATCTGAAATCAACTTGTAAGCGATCCACAATAGGCCCAGACCACCGACCAACATCAGCCCGGGAATTTTGAGCAACCAAACCACGCACACCGTCATCACCGAACGCACTGCGATGG
The DNA here is from genome assembly GCA_903856875.1 of uncultured Burkholderiales bacterium. GTDB lineage: Bacteria > Pseudomonadota > Gammaproteobacteria > Burkholderiales > Burkholderiaceae_C > Limnohabitans_A. The sequence continues at coordinate 289 of CAIODE010000419.1, read as the reverse complement.
CACCCACAGTTCCCCAAATGATGGCTTTGCGCTGGTGTTCAGCAGGGAGGTTTCGTGCGGCAAGCGCAATCACAATGGCGTTGTCACCTGCCAAAACCAAATCAATGAGAACGATGGCCAACAAAGCGGACCACCAAGGAAAAGAAAAGAGTTCCATACAAAACTTTCATGCGATCAGTGCATCGCCACAAATGCCTCAATTGAATTATTTCAAACAAGGCAGCGTGGTGCGAGAGATCGAAGGTCTTGCTTTACCTGTTGCGTGACAACAGACTCAACACACCGGAGA
>CAIODE010000418.1 GCA_903856875.1 uncultured Burkholderiales bacterium | reverse complement strand
TTTTTAAAAATGACGGTATTTTTGACGGTACTTTTTAAATATTTATACCCAGAACCTATATTTCACAAGGCTTTGGATGAATTATGTGATTCCTGTCGGGCGTCAAGCTCGGGCCCTGTAGCCAGTAGCATTCAACTTTCCAATTCAATTTTTCTCTCACGGGCCAATTTGGTCCAACGTTCGATATCCGTTTTCACATAGGCGGTGAACGCATCTGGCGACAAGGGCATCAAAGCCACCGCCTCAGAAGAAAGTTTGTCTTTGAAGTCTTGCTGCGCTAGCACTTGACTGAGCGCATCGCTCAAGGTTTTAACCACGGCAGGCGGCATGCCAGCGGGCCCTACAATGCCGTACCACTGCTGACCATCAAATCCTTTGTAGCCCAATTCTTCAAAGGTAGGCACATCTTTTAACAGCTCATGTCGGCGCGGTCCTGTGACAGCCAATGGGCGCATGCGTCCACTGCGAATATGGGGCAAGGCACCGGCCAAGCTTGGAAACAAAGCTTGGGTTTGACCCGAAATCAAATCCACATTGGCAGGTGCCACACCGCGGTATGGAATGTGAATCATAAAAAGCCCAGTTTGCAGCTTGAACAACTCGCCCACCAGATGCGTTAAGGAGCCAGCGCCAGCAGAGCCGTATGCAATTTTGCCTGGACGGCTTTTGACATACTCAATGAATGTCTTCACATCGTTTGCTGGCACACCTGGATTGACACAAAGGACATTGGGCGCAGTGCCAATCATGCCTACAGCGGTAAAGTCTTTGATGGCGTCGTAGGGCAATTTGCGCGTGGCAGGTGATGTGCCGTGTGTGGCCACATAAGACTGCAACAAGGTGTAACCATCTGGCGTGCTGCGCGCTACGTTTTGGCAAGCAATGGCGCCTCCTCCCCCAGAAATATTTTCTATCACCAAGCTTTGGCCAAGCACCTTGGCCAATCTTTCGCACGTTGCACGACCAATCATGTCGGCACCACCGCCGGCGGCAACAGGCACGATGTAACGAATGGTTTTGTTAGGGTACGCGCTTTGTGCCAATGCAAGTGGCGCCAATGATGCTGCCCCTATGGAGGCGCTTGTCAAAAGCATTTGGCGCCGAGTTGAAGAAATCATGTGGGTCTCCGTTTTTAATCTGATCACACCTGATGATTGCCCTACAGGCAATTATTCTTAAGTGTCATGACATCATGGTGCAAATCATGAGCCCAAGCTCGGCGATTTCTCCCTTGGGCCATTTGAAGCTCACCAAAATTGACCACTGCTTTCAATCCGCGGGCATTGAGGGTGCTCCAAATAGAAGCGAGCAAAGTGTCATCGCCTACAAACCGAGCTGCCATGCTGATGCTGTGGGTGCGCGCATCTATAAACTGCAAAGCCAAGGTTTGAATGGGGGCATCGCCTTCAATGGCCGATTGAATGAGGTTGGAGTGAAAAGGCAACATGCCAATGCCATCGCCCGTGGTGCCTTCTGGAAACACAGCCAAAACTTCACCATCACGCAAAGACTGCGCCATGTCTTTGACCATGCGCATGGCATCTTTTCTTTGTGCTCTTTCAATGTACAAAGTGCCAGCCCCTGTGGCCAAAGTACCCAGCAGCGGCCACCCTTTCAATTCAGACTTCGATACAAAGCGGCAATGTCGTGTGGCATGAATGACCAAAATGTCTAACCACGAAATGTGATTGCAAACCAAAAGCGCTGGGCCTGTGCTGACAGGCTTGCCGCGCACTTCTAAATCGATGTCCCATATGCGCAAAAGTTGCATGGCCCAAGCTTGAACACGTGCTTCTCTCTGCGCAGGTGTGAATTGGGGAAACCGAAAATAAATGATGACCCAACCCATCAGGACATGCCAAATACCTCGCAGCAATTTGATGGCTGCGCGCATGCTTAAGCTTGATATGCCAGTTGTCCGCCAACCAAGGTGTATTGAACGCGGCCAGGCAAGTCATAGCCAGAAAACGGTGTGAACTTGCCTTGACTGCGCAAGTTCTCAGGGGTGACTTGCCAATGCGCTTCGGGGTCCAAGATGCACACATCGGCCTGCGCGCCCACCTTCAGTTGGCCCATGTCTTGTTTGAGCACACGAGCCGCTTCGTGGGTGATGGTGCCCATAGCACGCAGCAGTGGCACTTTGCTGTCTTGTGACCATTTGAGGGCCAGGCTTAACAACAGCTCAAGGCCTGTCGCGCCTGGTTCTGCTTCGGCAAAGGGCAGTGCTTTTTCATCTTCGCTCACTGGGCTGTGGTCAGAGACCAAGGCATCGATGGTGCCGTCGGCCAAGGCTTCGCGAAGCGCATCGCGATCGCGTTGCTGACGCAGCGGCGGCGACACGCGCGCACGGCTGTCGAAGTAGCCCACATCGGCATCGGTTAAGTGCAAGGAGTTGATGCTGACATCGCAAGTAATGGGCAGCCCATCTGCTTTGGCTTGGCGCACCAAGGCCACGCCGGCAGCGCTGCTGATGCGACACAAGTGCACATGGGTTTTGGTGCTTTTAAGCAACTCAAAGATGGTGTGCAAGGCAATGGTCTCTGCTGCCACGGGAACGCCCGACAATCCCATGCGCGTGGCCAAGGGGCCGCTGGCCGCCACACCTTTGCCCAGGTGCAATTCTTGAGGCCGCAACCACACGGTATAACCAAATGAGTTGGCGTATTGCAATGCGCGCTGCAACACTTGTGTGTTTTCAAGCGGCACTTCGGCTTGGCTGAAACCCACGCAACCTGCTTCTGTGAGTTGAACCATTTCCGTTAGGATTTCACCCTTCAAACCACGCGTCAATGCACCGAGGGGCATGACCTTGGAGCGGTTGAGTTTTTCGGCTTTGAAGCGCAACATTTCTACCAGGCCTGGCTCGTCCAACACGGGATCTGTGTCGGGTGGGCACACCAGACTGGTCACACCACCCGCCACAGCGGCTGTCAATTCTGAATCAAGCATGCCTTCGTGTTCATGGCCTGGCTCTTTCAAGCGCACAGACAAATCGACCAAGCCAGGCATCACGATGCAGCCTTTGGCATCGATGGTTTTCTGCGCTTGAAAACCTTCAGGCGCTTTGCCAATGGCCACAATTTTGCCGGCCGAAATGGCCACATCGGCCACTGCATCGGTTTTGCTTTGAGGGTCTAGCACCCGGCCACCTTGAATCAATATTTTCATGGTCTTTGTTCTTTCTTCTTTTTTTAGGCTTCGTTGCCCGCCACGATGCTCATCACGGCCATGCGCACGGCAATGCCAAAGGTCACTTGCGGCAAGATCACGCTTTGCGGTCCGTCCACCACTGCAGAGTCAATTTCGACGCCGCGGTTAATGGGCCCTGGGTGCATCACGATGGCATCGGGTTTGGCCAGTTGCAGTTTTTCGGGTGTGAGGCCAAAGCGTTTGAAATACTCTTGGCTAGAAGGCAGCAAAGCACCGCTCATGCGCTCGTTTTGCAAACGCAAGGTGATGATCACGTCGCAGCCTTTGATGCCTTCTTCTAAATTGTGAAACACCTTCACACCCATTTGAGACATGTCGGCGGGTACCAAGGTTTGAGGGCCCACCACACGCACCTCTGCGCATCCCAAGGTGGTCAGTGCATGAATGTCTGAGCGCGCAACGCGCGAGTGCAACACGTCGCCCACAATAGCCACGATGAGGTTGCTGAATTCTTTTTTGTAGTGGCGAATGGTGTACATGTCGAGCAAACCCTGCGTGGGGTGTGCGTGGCGGCCATCACCTGCATTGACCACGTGCACATGCGGTGCCACGTGTTGCGCAATGAGGTAAGGCGCACCCGACTCTGAGTGCCGCACTACAAAAATATCGGCCGCCATGGCCGACAAGTTGGCTATGGTATCGAGCAGTGATTCACCTTTGGAGGCAGATGAACGTGCAATGTCGAGGTTGATCACGTCGGCCGACAAACGGGTGGCGGCTATTTCAAAGGTGGTGCGGGTGCGGGTGCTGTTTTCAAAGAACAAGTTGAACACGCTTTTGCCGCGCAGCAGAGGCACCTTTTTCACTTCGCGGTCACTTACGCTCACAAAGTTGGCGGCAGTGTCTAGGATGTGCGTCAGGATGTCGCGCGACAAACCTTCGGTCGACAGCAAGTGAATGAGCTCGCCGTTCTTGTTGAGTTGGGGGTTGCGTTTGTAGAGCATTGTTATTTTTTTCCTACTGAACTTGATTCATCTTGGGCTTGCACTTCAAAGCTGAACTCGCCGTTGTCCAAGCGCGCCAGCGCCAAGGATTGCGAGTCGGGCAAGGCCACGCGTGCGGCGGCAAAGTCGGCTTGAATGGGCAGTTGTCTGCCACCGCGGTCTACCAACACAGCCAATCTCACGTTGGCAGGCCGGCCGTAATCAAACATTTCGTTGATCACCGCGCGAATGGTGCGACCGGTGTAGAGCACATCGTCCAAAATCAGCACGTCGGCGCCTTGAATTTCAAAGGGCAAGGTTGTTTGGCCACCCGAAGACAAACCGCGTTGTGCAAAGTCATCTCGGTGCATGGCCGAAGAGATAGATCGG
>CAIODE010000417.1 GCA_903856875.1 uncultured Burkholderiales bacterium | reverse complement strand
CGCATGAAATGATGGTTTGTAAGGGCAGGCTGACAAACGCCTGATTCCAGCCCAAACATTGGGTTCACCCTAATGCCGTAACGCTAAAAAAGGCGTAAGTTGAGCAACTTGTACAAAACCGTGTTCAACCCACCTTTTCAGGAGTTCGCCATGTCTGCTTTACCCCGCCGTCGTTTGTTGGCCAGTGCTTTATTGGGACTGTTGAGCGTTGTCAGCGCATTGCCTGCTGCTGCGCAAAATTATCCTGCCCGCCCCATCACCTTCATTGTTCCTTGGGGCGCTGGGGGCGGCACCGATGCCACAGCCAGGATCATTGGCAGCCTGTTGGAAAAAGAATTGGGTCAACCCGTGACGGTGGTGAACCGCACAGGTGGCAGTGGCGTCGTGGGGCACGCTGCCATTGCCTCAGCCCAACCAGATGGTTACACCATTGGCTTGGCCACCGTTGAAATTGGCATGATGCATTGGCAAGGTTTGACCGATCTCACCAGTGCTTCTTATACCCCCATTGGACTGGTCAATGCCGACCCTGCAGGTGTTCAAGTGCGTGCAGACTCTCCCTATAAAACGGTGAATGAATTATTGGCCGCCATCAAAGCCAACCCCGGTAAGTTCAAGGGCTCTGGCACGGGCCAAGGGGGTATTTGGCATTTGGCCATTGCCGGTCTTTTGCGCGATCAAAAAATTGACCCTGCTTCTTTGCCATGGGTACCCAGTAATGGTGCAGCGCCAGGCTTACAAGACATGGTTGCCGGTGGCATTGAAGTGGCGCCAGTGTCACTTCCAGAAGCACGCTCCTTGATTGATGCAGGCAAAGTTAAAAGCTTGGCCATCATGAACGACAAGCCCTCTGCCCTTTATCCCAATGTGCCGACTTTAAAAGCTGCCATTGGCAGCGACTGGACCATGGCAGCATGGCGCGGCATTGTGGCGCCAAAGGGCTTGCCTGCTCCCATTCGCGACAAGTTGGCAGAGTCTGTCCGCAAAGTTGTTGCCAGCAAAGACTACAACGAGTTCATGGCCAGTCGTGGTTTTGGTGTCATCTACGCGGGCCCCGATGACTTTGCTAAATTCATGGCGAAATCGAGCACAGAACTGGGCGCCACCATGAAAGCCGTAGGCTTGGTCAAATAAGTCATGAAGATTCATGACACGCTTTTCGGATTCTTCTTTTTGGCATTGGGCGCTTTGGTGCTCTTTGCCATCAGAGGCTTCCCCAACATTCCAGGTCAACCCGTTGGACCTGCCTTATTTCCAGGTCTGATTGCTGTTGGCTTGTGCATCACTGGCAGCTTGATGGTCATTAAGGGCCTGCGCAATCGTGACTCAACAGCTTGGTTTGAGTGGGAAGATTGGGTCCATTCGCCGCGCCATATTTTGGCACTTTGTGTCCTATTGGCTTGCGTGGTGTTCTACATTGTGGCGGCCAATGACCTTGGCTTTTTGCCCACTGGTTTTTTAATGCTGGTTGCCTTGTTCAAAGCCCTCCAAGTGAAATGGAGCCGTGCACTTTTGGTGGCTTTGATTGCCACCTTGGTGGTTCATTTTGCTTTCTACAAAATGCTTCGCGTGCCGCTACCTTGGGGCATTCTCACGCCTTGGGCGTGGTGATTTGTTCACATTGATTTTTCAGTCAGTTGCATGAAATAGGAGTCTCACTATGTGGACAGCCATTGGCCAAGCCTTTTCGATGGTCTTTGATCCCTACACCTTGATGGTGATGGTGATCGCTTCGTTTTACGGACTTTTTGTTGGCGCCGTTCCTGGCCTCACAGCCACCATGGCCACCGCTTTGCTGGTGCCTGTGACTTTCTTCATGCCGCCCATCCCAGCCATCGCGGCCATGGTCACAGCCACAGCCATGGCCATTTTCTCTGGCGACATTCCCGGTTGCTTGTTGCGCATTCCAGGCACACCAGCCTCTGCGGCTTACACCGACGAAGCGTTTGCGATGACTAAAAAGGGACAAGCCGAATTGGCTTTGGGTGCTGGTTTGGTTTTCTCTGCAGTGGGGGGTCTCTTTGGCACTTTGGTGCTCATCGTAGCGGCCCCTGCACTGGCAGACTTTGCTTTGAATTTCAGCTCATTTGAATACTTCTGGTTGGTCTTGTTAGGTTTAACCTGCGCCGTTTT